>JAFVRL010000373.1 GCA_017504325.1 Lentisphaeria bacterium
CCATTTTTGAACAGAATGCCGAACCCGGAGGATTCCTCCGTTACGGCATACCCCAGTTCCGTCTGCCTAAAGAGATCCTGGCACGGGAGATCGCCCATTTCCTGAAAATGGGGATCATCATCAAGTGCAATCAGAAAGCCGGAAAGGATTTTACCATTGACTCTCTCAAAAGCATGTTTGACGGCGTGATCGTTGCTGTGGGGTGCTGGACTCCTTCTTCCATGCGAATCGAAGGGGAGGAATTTGCGCTTCAGGGGATCAAATATCTGGAAAATATTGCTGCAAAGAACTGGGAAAATCTGGAAAATCCCGGAAGAACGGTAGTGGTCGGCGGCGGTAATACGGCTATGGACTGTGCCAGAACGGCATTGCGTTGCGGCGGAAAAGTTACCGTCGTATATCGCAGAACGGAAAATGAAATGCCCGCAGAAAAGCTGGAAGTGGAAGAAGCCCGGGAAGAAGGTGTGGAATTTCTTTTCCTTACAGCTCCCCTGCGTCTGCGGGAAGAGAACGGGAAAAAGTTCCTTGCCTGTCAGAAAATGGAACTTGGCGTACCGGATGCTTCCGGAAGACGCTCCCCGGTTCCTGTGGAAGGCTCTGACTTTGAGATCGAGGCGGATACCGTTATTGCCGCCATCGGGCAGAAAACAAAAGCTCCCGAAGGCGTGGAAGCGGATAAACGGGGCAATGTATCTGTATCCAAAGATCTTTCCTGCGGCAATAGGATCTATGCTGCCGGGGACTGCGTGACAGGGCCTGCCACTGTGGTGGAAGCGGTTGCCGCCGGACACAAGGCTGCCGATTCTCTTATGGCAGCACTGGAAGGAAGAAAAGAAGAGGAAAAATTCTTCTTCAATGTTTCCAGAGGTCACTGGAGAAGCCTTTCCAGAGAGGAGCTGGTGCTTTTGAGAGGGGATAAAGTTTCTGATGAAGACAGAGTAAAACCTGAATATATCTCCATGGATGAACGCCGTACATCTTTCAAGGAGCTTTTCCCCACCATTCCTGCGGAAAAGATCATGAAGGAAGGGGAAAGATGTATTGAGTGTTCCTGCACCGGAAAAGGGGACTGCAAGCTGAAGAAATATTCTGAACAGTACAAAGTAGCCCCGGATATGTTCAGCGGGGAAAAGAGTATCTGTACTGTGGATACCCGTCACCCTGTTATTGTGCATGACCACAAAAAATGCATCCGCTGCGGGATTTGTGTAAAGACCTGTTCCGAGGTCATCAATAAACACATCCTTTCTGCGATGAAACGCGGATTCAATACCATTGTGCAGACCGCTTTTGATGAGGGGCTTCCCTCCTATTGTGCCGATTGCGGGGAATGTGTGAAAGAGTGTCCCACAGGGGCTTTGGACTGGAAGATCAAAAAATAAGAAACAGGAGTATGAAAATGGCAAGAAAAGAATTTGTAGATCTGCAGATCAACGGATATATGGGGGTCGATTTTTCCGATCCGGCTCTTACAAAGGACAGTTTCCTGAAAAGTGCGGACAGCATCTTTGAAAGCGGTACCTGCCTCTTCCTTCCCACCGTCATCACCTCTTCCGAAGAACTGTATAAACGCAATATCGGGATCATTTATGAAGCGGTGACCTCCCACGGACTTCTGGAGAAGATCCCCGGACTTCATCTGGAAGGACCTTTCATCTCTCCCGAACCCGGTGCTGTCGGTGCTCACAATCCGGCATGGGTGGCTGCCCCGGAAAAGGATTATCTCGACCGTCTGATCTCCTTTGCTCCCGAATTTATCAAGATCCTTACTGTGGCTCCTGAAAGAGAAGGGGCAAGTGAGCTTATCTCCTATGCAACAGGCAAAAATATCGTTGTTTCCATGGGACACAACCTTGCCGGAACAAAAGATATTGCCGAAGGAGCGAAAGCCGGGGCAAGACTTATCACCCACATGGGCAACGGCATCCCCAATATGATCCACCGTCATCAGAATCCCGTCTGGGCGGCTCTCGCCTGTGATGATGTGACTTCCATGATCATTACCGACGGTCATCATCTTCCTGCGGAAGTCATCAAATGCTTTATCCGCGTGAAGGGTGTTGACCGGATCATTGTAACAAGTGATGCCGCTTCTGTGGGCGGACTTCCTCCCGGAAAATACAGTTCCCTTGGCAATGATGCCATTCTTGAACCCAACGGGCTTTTCCACAACCCTGTGAAAAAATGTCTGGTGGGTTCCTCCGCGTCCGTGAAAAAATGCATGGATTACCTTGCTTCTCTGGAGATCCTTTCCGATGAGGAGCTGGACAAGGTGGGGTACTATAATCCCATGAAGATGATCGGTCTCCTGTAAAAAGGAAATATTCTGTATGCGGAAAAAAAGTCCTCCTTCCATAAAGAGCAAAACGGAAAAAAATCTTTCCCCTTCTTCCGGCAGAAAGTCTGTGAAGGCGGGGAGGGAAAATAAACGGATCTTCTGGTGTACCAGTGAAGCCGCCCCCTATGCCAAAACCGGGGGGCTGGCGGATGTATCCGCCTCCCTGCCTGCGGCATTGGCGGAAAGAGGGCATGAGGTAACGCTCATCATGCCCTATTACAACTGGAAGATGAATAAACTTTCTCTCCATTATAACGGGGGGATGTTTGCTCTGGAAGTCCCCACTTTGGAAGGTGCCTGCTATTGCCTTGTACGGTGTCTTGAGGTCAAAAAGAGATTGACATACTGTTTTATCGAGTATAACCGCTATTTTGACCGTCCCTCCCTGTATGATTATCAGGGAAGGGAGTTTGAGGATAATGCGGAGCGTTTCATCTTTTTCTCCCGTGCCTGTATGGAACTCATCCGGCATCTGGGAAAGAAGGCGGATATTCTGCATCTCAATGACTGGCATACGGCTTTGTGTGCCGCATATCTCAAAAGTCCCCTTTACTGCAATGAAGCAGTTTTCAAAGAGTGTAAAAGCGTTCTTACCTTGCATAATGTAGGGTATCAGGGGAATTTTCCCGGGGAAAAATTTGCATGTACGGGTTTGCCCGGAGAGTTTTTCCGCTTCGATGCGTTGGAATTTTACGGCAGACTCAATTTCCTCAAAGGGGGGATCAACCTTGCCGATGAGGTCAATACGGTCAGTCC
>JAFVRL010000034.1 GCA_017504325.1 Lentisphaeria bacterium
GCAGGGTTTCCTTCTCTTGTATTGGCATCGGCGTTTCCCTCTTTGAGGATCACTTCTGTTGATTCCACAAATAAAAAGATCTCTTTTGTCAATGCGGCTGCGGAAAAATTGTCTCTCAAAAATCTGCAGGGAGTGCATGCCCGGGGAAATGAACTGGCGCGGAAAGCTCCTTACCGGGAAAATTATGATATTGTCACGGCAAGGGCGGTTGCCTCTGCGGATATCCTTGTAAAAGAAGGTTTTTCCTTTCTGAAAAAGAGTGGAGTGCTTGCCATTTACCGTACCGGCACCCAGCTGCAGGAAGAGACGGCTTTTTTGAACAAAAACAAAAAATTCTCCTGGCAGGCAACAGAACTTTTCTCTTTGCCGGAAGATGCCGGGATGAGACAATTTCTGTTGATGGAAAAAAAAGGGTGAACTGTTATTTTTGTCCGGCAAGATATGCTTTCAGGCGTTTGATGCGTTGAGTTGTTGATGAGCCTTTATTGGCGATCTTCCGGATCATGCGGAAACCGCCGCCATATATGGGATCCGGATTTCTTTCCATGTGTGAACAAATGATTTTTGCTTCCGGATCGTCCGGTGCGGTCTTTTGCAGAAACAGCCAGGCGATATATTCACATGTTCCCTCTTTGATCTCCGGCTCCCTGATATACGGGAAATATTGACTCATCCAGTCGTGTGTGAGTTCGTGGATGACAGTGTGGCGGAAGTCCATCAAGGGGAGATATTCCAGAACATATATGGAAAAATCCTCTTTTGCAAGAGTTGTTTTTTGAGAAAGGGTTTTTCCTGTGAATTTGTTGTATGTGACCTCTTTTCTCATCTGCTTATCATGCCGGAAAAGTCCCCGTTGGCCCCTGTCCGGAGGACTGCCTTTTTTTTGTGCGAGGCCGGAATAGGAAACAAGGGAAAAACGGATACGGTGATTTGTTCCGATCCCCAGAACATTTTTCAATTCTTTTCTCAATTCATTGAACATATCCTGAACAGGAAGAGCTGTGGTCACAACATTTTTTTCACATTGTGTACAGATAATAATATTGCCGGGGCGGCGTTGGGATGCGATATTTCCACAGGAGGTACAGAGGGGAAGATCTTTACAGTTTCTGCAATATTTTTTTTGCGGAAAATCAGCAGAGAACCATGTTTTATCTGCAGGAGTGCCGCAGTTGGAGCAGCGGGGGAGACTCCAGGTGAGACATTGCTGTGAACAATAGTTTTTTCCTTCCATGATGAAATATCTGCCGTGTCTGATGACGGCAGAACATTTTGCACAAACCGTAACTTTTCTCCTTCCTGTTTTCTGCGCCGCAAAAACGGTAACAAAGGATGAAATAATAAAGATAAAAGCCAAAATTGCCGAAAAATTAACTCTTCTTACCATGATATTATGCTCCGGGGATTGAAAAAATTACCTTTACGGTGTAAATTATAACAAGAACAGTGTAATGTAATCATATTCCGGAAAAAATCAAGAAGTTTATTTGAAAAGTTGGAAATATTGCAGCCGGGACCGGATCAATGGTTTCCGGTGTAATGGAGAGTATTTTATGGGGATCAGGGAAATGTTTTCAGGAGAGACACAGAAAGCCAATGCTGTATGCCATGTGGTGAACAGTATGGGACTTCATGCCCGTCCGGCATGTATCCTTGTTCAGGAGGCAGTTAAATTTGAAGCGGAGATCCGCATTGCAGGCGGTGCCTGTGAAGAAGGGGTCGATGCTAAAAGCCTGATGTCCATTCTTACGCTTGCTGCCGGTAAAGGGACCCGTCTTGAGATCTCTGCTGAAGGAAAAGATGCACAGAGTGCAGTGGATACACTCGTTCAGCTTTTTGAAAACGGATTTGATGAGGATTGAGCATGAAAAAGAGCGAACAGAAGAATTCTGCATCCGGCAGAGGCAAGATCATGCCGGATAAATCCATAAAACGGGAGGTCGTGTTTCACGGTATTCCTGCTTCTCCGGGGATCGCTATGGGGATTGTGCAGATCCTGGGGAAAGATGAGTCTCTTCTTGATGCTGAACCGGAAAAAAGAAATTTGACAGCCGGGGAGGTCGATGCCGAGACCGCCCGTTTCAAAGAGGCTTTGGAAAAGACCAGAAATGAAACGAAAGCATTGATGGCAAGGGTCAAAGAGACGGTGGGACAGAGTGATGCAAGTATATTTGATGCCCAGTTTCTGATCCTGGATGATAAAATGCTCATTAATGAGGTTATTTCCGGTATAGGGAAAAAATTACTTACGGCGGAAAATGCATTCCGTCAGACGGTTTCCAAGTATATTGCCGCGATTTCCGCTATTCAGGATCCTTATTTGCATGAGAGAGCCGCTGATATCAAAGATGTGGCAGAGCGTCTGCTTGCCCACCTGAAAGGCGGGAAGGGATCTTTGCTTCTGGAAAATCTGCCCGGTCCCAGGATCATTGTTGCAAAAGATCTGACACCTTCGGATACTGCTTTACTGGATAAGGAAAATGTACTTGCTTTTGCCACAGAAAGCGGCAGTAAAACTTCTCACAGCGCGATTCTTGCCCGATCCATCCGTATTCCGGCGATCGTAAGTATGAACCGTTTTTATGAACGGCTGGAGGACGGGGACTTCCTTATTATTGACGGATTTCTTGGGATTGCTGTATTGAATCCTGAAAAGGAAACAGTGGAATTGTATCAGCAGAAGGAAAAAGGCAAAGCCAGATTGTATGATGAATACTTGCGGGAGACCCAGTTGAAATCGGAAACGGTGGATGGGTACAGAGTGGAACTTGCCGCCAATGTGGAAAATGCTGAAACCCTTGATGACATCAAGAAATTCGGTGCCGCCGGGATCGGACTTTTCCGTACCGAATATCTGTATATGAACCGGGACAGTTTCCCTTCTGAAGAGGAACAGTTTGAGGTTTATAAGAAAGTTGCAATGACACTGGAGGGGCGTCCTGCCATTATCCGGACATTGGATCTGGGAGGGGATAAACTTTCTGCGCTTGTCAATACATCCCATGAGCAGAATCCGTTTCTGGGATTGCGTGCTGTCCGGTTGTGTCTTGCCCATCCGGAGTTATTGAAAACGCAGATGCGTGCGATTCTGCGGGCAGGGGTATATGGAAAATTGCGTATGATGTTCCCTATGGTAAGCGGTGTAAGAGAGTTGGATGATTTGCTGCGTATATTGGATGAGGTGAAGAGTAATTTACAGAAATCCAATCAGAGATTTGACGGTTCGATGGAAATCGGTGTTATGATCGAGATTCCGTCTGCGGCATTGGTTGCGGAACATCTTGCGGAAAAAGTGGATTTTTTCAGTATCGGAACAAATGACCTTGTGCAATATACTCTGGCGGTGGACCGGAACAATGAACAGGTGGCTTCATTGTATGAGCCGACGCATCCGGGGGTATTGTCATTGATTGCCATGACGGTGCGTGCCGCCAATAAACATGGAATATGGGTTGGTGTATGCGGAGAATCCGGCGGAGATCCCTTATGTATACCGCTTCTTGTGGGGCTTGGAGTGAAGGAATTGAGTATGTCGCCTATTTCCATAGGGCAGACCCGGCGGTTGATCCGTAAGATCTCCATGCGTGAAGTGGAGCAGTTGGCAGCATTGGCGTTGGCGGCAAGGGATGGAGGGGAAGCTCTTGCGTTGTCCCGGAAATATCTTGAGCAGAGAGTGCCTGCCATATTA
>JAFVRL010000374.1 GCA_017504325.1 Lentisphaeria bacterium
AATGGCTTTTTTCAGACAGGAAGTTGCATCTTCTGCATTGAACCCGAAAGAAGATGCCTTCACTTTCTCCGGGCGGGAGACAACAGCTTTTTTTATGCTTTTTTTTGCTTCTTTTTTTGCCGGAGCAGCAAGCATCTCACCGCAGAAAAGAGCAGAAAACAGAAACATCGCCGTAATAAAATGTGTCTTCATTTTTTTCCTTATTTTATACTGTTTTACAAAAAATTATTTCTTCACTTTCAGAAGCAGAGCCGGATCCGGGGAAACCAGTCCTGCAAGAGGTTCATATATTCTTATATTCACACTCCAGGATGCCTTCAACATTTCTATACTCCAGATCTCGTCTTTCTCTGCCGCCTTGCGTTTTACTTCCAGAATATCCAGTTTTCCCACAGTTTTCTGCAATACTTTTTCCCCTTTGGCATTGTAAATGGTAATCCTTTCCTCCGGATCGGCATCCACGCCCAGAGCAAATTTTGTCACACCGGCAGGGACGGTAAAATACAGTCTGCCGTTGGGTTGCAGAAGTGCGTAACGATCCCTTGTTATTTTCCATGCGGAACCTTTTTCGCCGATAAGGGCAACAGAATTGAATGATTTTGCCGTTACAGAATAGATCCCGGTTTTTTCCGGCACAAAAGAAATCACATCCTGCGATCCGGGCACATAGGCTTTTCTGTATATGACCTTTCCGGCAGGATCACGCACCACGATTCCGATACTGCTGTCATAGGTATTGTTGTAAGTAATTACTTTTATCTTTGTTTCTTTTCCCTTTTCTGCATACTGGAGAAATTCCCCGCCGCGGAAAGGAACAATATTTTTTGCCGGAGGAGCCGCAAAAGGTATATTTTTATCCGGAAGAGCAAGTTTCTTTATATCCGGAGAAGGAACAGGTACATAACGGGCAAATTTATCATAATAGGCAACGGCATCTTTTGTGATTTTTGCCAGATCGACCTTTTTGACTGTTCCGTTTTTCTTTTCCGTAAGAGTTCCGGAAAAAGCATTGGGGGCAAGACGGGTCTTTCCGTTGGTGATAAAGGAAAAGACCGAAGGCGTAAGAAAGGTATTATCAATATGACAGTTTTCAAATTTCACATTCCCAAGAATCAAGTCGTGAGGGGTCTGTGTCACAAAAAGGAAAATATGTCTTTTCATTTTTTTGTGAGTACCGAACACGGTATCCCGGAAAATAATGTCAAAACTTTCTGTACATTCCCGGAACTGGACTCTGCCTTCAAAACGGCATTTATCCACAAGAAAATTTCCTCTTGCAGGTTTGCTTTTATCATCCACCTTATAGTAGGGATGGATGTAAAGATCTTCCCCATTGTTTCTGAAGGTACAGGAGCGTAAGATACAGTTATCCAGAAGAGAGGTGGAGTTGAGTTTGGAAGGAGAATAGGCAAATGCCGAGCCTGTATTATTTTCAAATACACAATCTTCCACAAGGATATTTACAAGTCTTTCAAAAGGTTTATTGGGTTCGATATCGATACCGCCGGCGGGGGGAGTGCCGTCCGCATTGATAAAACGGCATTTGCGTACAATGAGATTTTCCACAGAGCCGATCCCCAATCCCAGACGCATACTGCCGTCAAAAAGCACATTTTCAATAAGGATATTTCTGTTGAAAGGATTTTTCGGGTCGGTACCCTGAAGATCGATGGCATCGCCGCCGCTTTCTTTTAGGGTAAGGTTTTTAAAAGTCAGGTTTTCCGAACCGATGACAAGAAAGATATGACGGTATTCCCCCTGGGGATAGATTTTGGGGTTTCTGTACAATTTTCTGTTATTGATGATGGCAGAATTTTTTCTTCCTTCAATGGTCACATTCTTTCTGTTGTAAATATAGAACATGGGGCGGGGGGGGGATTTGAAGGCACCGTATTTCGCCCGGATGACTACATTTTCATCCAGAATGATCTTCTGGTCGGAAGCAAGACGGATGGTCTTGCCTATGATATAATCTTTTCCCACATTGTCGATATGCAGGACTTTTGCTCCGGAATTGATTGCTTTCTGCAAACATTCAGTTGCATCTTCCGCATTGAAGCCGAAAGAGGAGGCTTTTACTTTCTCTGAACGGAGAGCAGCAGCTTTTCCGGCAACTTTGTTCTTTACACCGGTCTTTGAGGGGACTGCAAATGTTTCTCCAGTCAACATGAGAAACGCAAAAACAAAAATTACAGAAAAATGTACTTTCATTTAATTCTCCTTTTTGTGGTCAAGTATATTTTATTTCCATCCCTGCCAGCAATGCAGTCTGTTGGTTTCCGACCAGCCTCCCAGTGTTACATAAGGATTCGACTTATTGCGGATGATCATGGCAGATACATGACCATCTGCATAAAGAATATTGATGCTCCCGTCATGCCGGTAGGGATCCGCCAACCCCGTACCGGCAGTATTAGTTTTCTGTTCACGCACAGCATGGCAACCGGTATCTCTGGGGGAATCTGTAAGAGAACAATCCATAAGAAGATAGATTTTTGAAAAATTTTTCAATTCTTTCAATGCCATCCCCCTTCCCCATGTATTGTTTACAAGTTGCTGGGATCCCAATCCCATATAGTTGTAGCCGTACCCGATCTTGTTTGGAGCCCCCAGGGAATTGATCTGTCTGTTGGTGGCAATTTTGGGATCAGGCAATGCAGAATCCTTAAAAATTTTTGCAGTAACATATTTATGTTTCCAGAACGCGTAATGCCATTGACCTCTCTTGACAACAGCTTCTGCTTCGTCATAATAGTATGTGGCATTAACTGCCGGAAAATAATCTTTGTAATCTCCGTGGTAACTCATAAATGCCAATCCGATCTGTTTTTCATTGCTTACACAGGAGATCTTCTGCGCACTCTTTCTTGCTTTACTCAATGCGGGCATAAGCATTCCGGCAAGAATGGAGATAATAGCAATAACAACCAGCAATTCAAT
>JAFVRL010000375.1 GCA_017504325.1 Lentisphaeria bacterium
GCACGCCGAAGTCATCAACGGTATGGACCCGATGGCTGTCCGCGATGCCATCACCCGCGCCAAAGAGATCATTGCCAAAGGCGAAGGTCCTGTTCTTCTGGAACTGGATACCTACCGTTACTACGGTCACTCCCTCTCCGACCCCAGAACTGAATACCGTTCCAAACAGGAAGAAGCACTCTGGAAAGAAGTCGATCCTGTGGACAGCTTCCGCAAGAACCTCATCGCAGAAGGCGTCTTCACTGAAGAAGAACTCAAAGCCATCGAAGAAAAAGTTGCAGAACGCAACCGTAAAGCAGCCCGCCGTGCCGCTGATTCTGACGATCCCGTACCTGAAGATGTTATCAAATACATGTACACCGACAGCACCAGCGCAACCGTTCCTGCTCCCTACAACCAGCTTATGGCAAAAGGCCCCCGTCCCACCTTCAAACGCGATGCGGAAAGCCGCATGACCTACAAGGCTGCTATCGAAGAAGCTCTCGTGGAAGAAATGGAACGCGATGCCCGCGTTGTCTGCTACGGTGAAGACGTTGCCGACTATGGTAACGCATTCAAACTTACTAAAGGTATGCTGGAATACTTCGGCCGTGCCCGCGTATTCAACTCCCCCATCTCCGAAGCTGCCATCATCGGTACTGCTGTGGGTATGGCTATGACCGGCTATCGTCCTGTTGTGGAACTCATGTATATGGACTTTGCTCTCATGGCATCCGACCAGATCTCCAACCAGGCTGCAAAATGGCACTATATGACCGGTGCCTCCACCACCGTTCCCATGGTCGTCCGCTGCAGTGTCGGCGGCGGTAAAGGATACGGCGGACAGCACTCCCAGAGTCTGGAATCCATGTTTGCCCACATCCCCGGAACCTATGTGGTCTATCCCTCCAATGCTTATGATGCAAAAGGACTTCTCAAGACCGCTATCCGTGACGACAATCCCGTTGTCTTTGTGGAAGGTCAGCTCCTCTACAACGAAAAAGATGTTGTTCCTGAAGAAGACTACACCATCCCCTTCGGTGTTGCCAATACCATCTCTGAAGGAAGCGATATGACCTTCATCGCATGGGGTCCCGCTGTTCTGGATGCCAAGAAAGCTGTTGCAGCTCTTGCTGAAGAAGGTATCTCCGCTGAACTTATCGACCTGCGTACTCTTGTTCCCTGCGACTATGAAGCCATCTATGCTTCCGTCCGCAAGACCGGAAAATGCGTTGTGGTCAGCCAGTGCGTTGATATCGGATCCTTCACCGGTGAAATCGTTTCCAAGATCATGGAAAACTGCTTCGATGATCTGGATGCCCCCGTCCTGAAACTTGGTGCCAAGAACGGTATTGCTCCCCAGGCACACTGCCTTGAAAAAGCCTTCCTTCCCACTGTGGAAGAAATGGTTGCAGCTGCCAAGAAGATCCTCTAATCTAACAGGAACCAAGGAGAAATTCAAATGGCAACAAAAATTCCGATTCCCCGTCTCGGACAGTCCGAAGAGACCGTCACGATCCAGTCGTGGAAGGTCAAAGAGGGCGATGTTCTGAAGAAGGGTGATGTGATGTTCGATGTTGAGACGGATAAAGCCGTTCTTGATGTGGAATCCCAGTTTGAAGGTACCATTCTCAAAATATTGGTCCCCGCAGGTAAAGAAGTCCCGGTGCTCACACCGGGGCTGATCATCGGTGAACCCGGCGAAGATATTGCTGCTCTCGTGGCAGAAGCCGCCGCTCCCGCACCTGCCGCAGCTCCCGCTGCTGCTCCGGAAAAGAAAGCTGCTCCGGCGAAAAAGGCTGCTCCCGTAGGAGCCGCCCCCGCTGCTGCTCCGGCTCCTGCTGCAGCCCCTGCTGCTCCCGCACCTGCTCCCAAAGCGGCTGCTCCTGCAAAGAAAGCAGTCTCTCCCAGAGCGAAAAAATATGCCAAAGACTTCCTTATTGACATCAATAAAGTCCCCGGCACAGGCGGAGATGTGGGTCGTGTTACAGAAAATGACGTGAAAGAATACCTGGAATCTTCCGGCTACAATGCCAAGAAGATCACCCCTGTTGCCCTTGCAGTTGCAAAGGAAAACAAGCTGGAACTTCTTTCCATCAACGGTACAGGTGAAAGCGGAAGAATCACTCTTGCAGATGTGAAAGACGCTGTTACCGAACTTCCCAACCCCCTTACCACCATGCGTAAGGTCATTGCCCGCCGTCTTACCGAGTCCAAACATGTTATGCCCCACTTCTATGTGACATGCTCCATCGACATGTCCACCGTGAAGGCAAAACGCGCTGAACTCAAAAAACAGGGCATCAATATCAGTGTAAACGTGTTCATTGCCAAAGCTGTGGCACTTGCGCTCAAGGAATTCCCCACAGTGAATGCAGAATGCATCGGCGACACCATCGTCACCAAATCCAAGGTCAATCTGGGTATTGCCGTAAGTATTGACAATGGTCTTGTGGTGCCTGTTGTCCGCAACGCTGACAAAAAAGCTCTTGACGAACTTTCCGATGAGATCGCTGAACAGGCTGCAAAAGCCCGTTCCGGCAAACTCACTCCCGCCGAAATGTCCGGCGGAACATTCTCCATCTCCAACATGGGTATGATGAATGTGGAAAACTTCTGCGCGATCATCAACCCCGGTGAAGCGGGTATTCTTGCGGTTTCCTCTGCGATCCCCACCCCCGTTGTTGCAGAAGACGGATCCATCGTCGTGCGCGATATGATGAAAGTCACCCTCAGTGTTGACCACAGAATCGTGGACGGCTCTGACGGAGCAAAGTTTGTCAATGCAGTTAAAGCAAAACTGCAGGACAAAGAACTTTGGGATTCCCTCATCTGATAAAAACATTTTCCATTGTATAAACGATGGAAAAGTTTTCTATTGCCGGGACAGCCGCAAAGATCCCTGAAGGATTTGCGGCTGTCCTTTTTTGTGCCGGTACGAAAGACGGGAATAATCCCGTATCCGGTGATCCCGGGCAGGATTTTTTATTTCTTTCTTCTTGTTTTCACTTGAAAAAAAGAAAAAATGAGGTATTATAAAGAGTAGGTATGTCATAACAAACAAAGGGTGAAGACAAGTGAGGGGATCATGGATGGATTTATGAGAAGAATCAGCAGAAATATTTTTGTGGGTACGATCATTCTTTTCGCAGTACTTCTGCTTTCCGCGTGCGGGGAAAATGAGATCCCCACCGATGTGCTTCTGGCAAACTCTCTTATGGAAGCAACAAAAGGAAATTGGGAAAAAGCGGCAGAAAATTCTTCTGCAGTACTTGCAAAAGATAAAAACAATATCCATGCACTGATTCTGCAGGCACTTGCCATACATAATACAGACCGTCTTCAGGAGGCTATGGACAGTATTTCTGCTGCCGTAAAACTTGCTCCCGGTAATTTTCATGCCCAGTATCTCAAAGGTTATTTTGCCTACAGAGCAGGCAAATATCAGGATGCGGTGCGTCCCCTTGCCATTGCCAACAATCTGAAGCCGGACGACATCAATACTCTCACTCTTCTTGCCCAGACCCACTACAAATTGAAAAATGACCGTCTTGCTGTTTCCTATTATAAAAAAATGGCGATCCATCCCAAATACAGGACAAGCGCTCTTCCGGTCAATGCTCTGGGCATATTGTTTGCCCGTTCCAATCCCCGCCTTGCACAGAGGTATTTTGAAGAAGCGGAAAAACGCGCAAAAACAACACCGCATCTGATCACAGATCTCAACCGGGCAATATTCCATGAGCTCAACAGAAATAACAAACAGGCTGTTTTTTATTTCAAAAGATTTGTTTCCGTAACAAAAGGAAAAGCGGAATATGATTCTTTGCGGGAGCAGGTACTTAAACACCTCAATACTCTTTAAGAAATATTGAAAAAACTGTTGGACCGATCATGGGCGGACTTATTCCAGAAGAGATCATTGATGAGATCTCCTCACGGGCAGATATTGTGGAAGTGGTACAGAAATATGTACCGCTTCAGCGTGCCGGAAGCAGATGGAAGGCCTGTTGTCCCTTTCATCAGGAAAAAACCCCTTCCTTTGTAGTCAACCCTGCATCCAATTCCTGTTATTGTTTCGGCTGTGGGAAAGGGGGCAGTGTCTTCAAATTTGTCATGGAGATGGAGAACCTCTCATTTCCGGAAGCGGCCCGGATGCTGGCAAGACAATATAATGTAATGATCCCGGAACCGGAAAGGATCATCTTCCGGAAAGGAGAAAAACCTTCTTCTGAAAATTACAATATCCGGGAAAGATTATATTTACTGCATGAAAAACTTGCCTCCTGGTATATGGCAAATCTGAAAAACCGGAACAATGCAAAAGCAAGCGACTATTTTGCAAGCCGTCAGATGCAGGAGGAAAGTGCAAACCGTTTTATGGTGGGCGCCTCCCTTGATGAATGGGACGGAATGATGAAATGGGCGGAACAGGAGAAATTTACTCTTGATGAATTGAAACTGGCACATCTTGTTTCTGAAAGCAGTAAGACCCCCGGCAAATATTTTGACTTTTTCCGGAACCGTCTCATGTTTCCCATCTGGGATGAACAGGGAAGAGTGGTGGGGTTCAGTGCCAGACAGATCGATCCGTCCCAGGGCGGCGGCAAATATGTCAACAGTATGGAAAGTCCCATCTTCAAGAAAAGCAGACTGTTATACGGGCTGAATTTTGCAAGAAAAAGCATAGGGGAAAAGAAATATGCGGTGATATGTGAAGGTCAGATGGATGTGATCGCCATGCATACTGCCGGAGTCACCAATGCTGTTGCCCCGCAGGGGACTGCGTTCGGAGAGGATCAGGCAAAGATCATAAAAAGATGTTTCTTTGACGGGAATATGCACATCACCCTTGCCACAGATGCAGACAGTGCCGGGATCAAGGCGGCGATCAGGGATGCAGAGATCCTTCTGCCCATGGGGGCTGTATTGAAAGTGGCAACTTTTCCCGGCGGGAAAGATCCGGACGAACTTTTGAAGAATTCCGGTGCGGCGGCAGTTGTGGAAGCGGTGGAAAATGCAAAGGATTTTTTTGAATTTCTCTTTAAATTTTTTACAGGGGGAACAGTTCCCTCTTCCCCTGCGGAAAAAGCGGCAGCGGCAGAAAAAATACTGAAATATATCCGTTTGATGGACAGCGAAGTGGCAAAGGAAAGCTATATACAATGGCTTGCCGGAACTCTTGATCTTCCCCCCGGAACGATCCGCAGTGAAATGAGCAGGCAGAATCTTCTGAATCAACCCCGTTCCACCGGACGGGTTTATGATGATGAACCTGACAGAAAACAGATCCGGGAGCAGGCAGAAGAAAAACTGCCGGATTCCGAAAAAGATCCCCGGTTGCATCAGGCTTTTGCCCTGTTGCTGAAGGTATTGCTGAAAAGCAAAAAATCCACAGAAAGAGCGGCTTCTGAACTTCCAGCAGAAATGATGGATGAAGGGCCTCTGGCAAGAGCCGTGGAAACGGTCATTGAAGCACAGATCAACGGGGAATGGGAGCTTGCGCCATCCCTTATCACCAAAAAGATGGCGTTGCGGGAAGAAAGTTCTTCTGATCTGGAAGAGATCCTTGCCTCCATCGGGGAAGAGGATAATCCGCCTCCGCCGCCTCCGGAAACAGTGGAGGAGAGCAATCAGCCTTCCATGAGCAGGCAGGAAGCACTCCGCAAAGAACGGACAGAAGCAAAATTGCGGGAATTGGGTCTTCATTCTGCAGATAAGGCGCGCAGCATGGCTGAATGTTCCAATGCAAGAAAGAAAAACAGGGAAATCGACAAAAAAACAGTGGAAGATTGTATTCTTGTCATCAAGCGTCATTTTCTTACAGAAAAAAACCGTCTTCTCAAGGAAAAGATCCTGAAGACACCTCCGGGCAGGGATCGGAATGAATTGCTCATTGAGTCCGTATTGCTGACAAGAGAGCTTATGAAGCTCAATAATCCCGGATTTTCTCCGGATATACCGCCGCCTGTCCTGCCGGGAACAAACAGAAGTCCTGCTGAAGAAGAAGAGAATAATGGTACGGCAGAAACCTTCCCGGAGGAAAATGCAATAAAGGAAGAGCTGCCGGAGGAAAATTTCGGGCGTATCCGGGAGGAGGAACCGGAGGAAGAGCCTTATGAAGCATACAGGGAAGTTCCGCCGGAAGATTATCAGGAAGAGGAACCCTTTGTGGAAGAGGGCATGGAAGAAGAGATCATTGAATTACCGGATATACTGCAATAAAAAGGATGACAATATGACAATAACGGATCTGACAATGGACTTTACCGGGGAAAGATTTGCTCCGGAAATCAAAAAAGAGAAACTGTTTCTGAAGTCCGGGAAAACAGAATATACCGGAGTGGTTTATACCCTGACCCATGATGGTATGAGTGGTACATATATCGACTTTCCCGGTCACATTGCGGAAACAGATAATGGAGCAACAGCGGAAAATTATCCTGTGGAAGATCTTTACAGGGTCAAAGCGGATGTGATAAGATTCCATAAACAAAGCGGAGATGGCGCGGTAAACGGGGAAGATCTGGAAAAGGCACTTCCCGCAGACAGGGAGAAATGCAAAATCCTTGTCATCAATGCTCTCGGAGAGAAAAATCCGAAAGACATCGAAGAACGCAGTGTCTATCTCTCTGACAGTGCAGTAGAGTGGATCATCAGAAATAATTATACCCTTGTTGTATCGGATATATATGAAAGTCAGGCTCTTCACGGAGTCTTTCTCAAACTTTTTGCAGCGGGAATAAGTACGGTATGTATGCCGGTAAACCTTTATAAACTGCCGGAAAAGCAGATATGGCTTACCGTGCTTTTTGCAAAAATGCCTTCCGTCACCCAGCTTCCCTGCCGGGTGGTGGCGGAATACTGATAAAACATATACTGAAAAATGAAATGATATAAGGAGAAAATCTTATGGCAGAAATGACACAGCAAATTCTTGCGGAAGAATTGAAAAAAGCCGGACTTGCTTCCGGCGATAAAGTATTGCTTCACAGCTCATTCTTAAGTCTTGGCGGAGTGGAAGGCGGTCCGGAAAAGGTGGTCAATGCTTTTCTGGATGTTCTGGGAAAAGAGGGAACACTTCTTGTACCCATTTTCGGGTCTCTGGGGATCCTTACAGATGTGGTGAAAAAACATCCGGATGCGGTGATCGACCCCTGCCCTGTGGGAACTCTTGCCGCCATCGGAAAAGATGCGGCAAGTCTTCTTGCCGATCACTGGAAAGCCGAAACAGCTCACGGAAAAGATACCCCCTTCACCCGGTTGGCGGATATGGACGGGTACACCGTGTTGCGCAGAAGCTGATTCATGGCGGCTCCTTACAGAA
>JAFVRL010000035.1 GCA_017504325.1 Lentisphaeria bacterium
ACAGGACAGGTATGGGATATAAGGAAGGAAAAGGAACTGGATTACTATTTTGCTCTTACGGAAGCCCATATAAGAGAGTATGGAAAAGCAACCGGCCCGGAACTTTTCCACACCATCGGACTTGCAGAACGGCACTGCTTTGATGATGAAGAAGCAAGCCATAAGATGAAGTTATATACATACAGGTGTTTCACGCAGAAATTACGGAAAAAATACCCCTCCGCGCCTCTGATGCTTGCCGCATGGGAGTTTCTGGACTGGAAGCCGTAGCAGGTGAAAGAACTCCTGTCCTCCCTTGATCCGGAACACACCCTTGTACTGGATTATACAGCAGACATCCAGGATGAAAACAACTATTTTGTCACCTGGGATATTCCGGGCAAATTCCCCTATATCTTCGGGATATTCCATTCCAATGAGAACAATTCGGAAATAAGAGGCAACTATCCTCTCATTGAAGAACGTCTTGCTCTTGCAGCAAAAGATCCCATGTGCAAAGGGATGGTATTATGGCCGGAAACGAGTCATGCCGATACACTTATGCTGGAATATGTCGCAGCAAATTCCTGGAAACCGGAACATATTTCCATTGACAGATTCCTGGAAAAATTCTGCAAAGAAAGATATATATCTGACGGCCGGGAAACAGAAAAAAGTATGAGGGAAATATGGCAGAAATTCCTGCCTTCCGTCAAAAACCGCATCCGGTATGCTTTCGGTCATAAAAAGGGAATGGCTCCGGTTTATTACATAAGGATACTGGAAATTTGTGCATTGAATAAACAGGGGCTTTTCCGCAAGGGGGCAAATACGCTGGAAAAATTTGCCGAAGCATTGAAAGAACTTCCTGAACTCTTCCGGCTTCTTGCTTCCCTTTCAGAAAAAGAACTTTCCACTCATGTAAGAAGGGATATGCTGGATATTGCCAAAAGTGCCTTTGCCACCCTTCTGGATTGCTTCATGGCAAAGATCTTTACTTTACTGAAAGACTTTGAAGAGGGCAATGAAAAAGAGAAAACAGCCGTTTCCCTGCGGAAAAATCTGTTTTATTTGCAGAAATGCAATCTTCTTCTTGCAGACTGTCTTTCTTCTTCAAAGGAATTTTCTCTGTATGACTCCCTTCTGAAAATGACTGCAAAAGAGGGCAGAAACAAAGATTTTGAATACACCTTGAAAGGCAATGCGGAAAATTCCTACAGCAGATCCTATATTCCGGAGATCCTCCGCTATTGTGTGGCACCGGAACTTGCAATCTTTGCAGAGTATATAGAACAGGGGATCGCAGAAAATACATCCAACTGGGAATTTCCTGCGGAATTCAGAAATAAACGGGAAGAAGTGAAAGACAAATTTTATGAAAAATCGCTGGCAGAGATGGCTCCGGATCAGAAAAAAGCAGAAAGAGAGTTATCCGCCAATCTGCAGAAAGCTATTAAACTTGCTGAAAATCTTTTGCAGGAATTTTAAACAGAATGAGATATTTTCCTGAATGCAGATATTTCCGCACAACAGAGAATTTTGCCATTTTACAGAATACGGAACTTGCAAATCATACCGGAAGCGATTATTGTATAGAGCAGGATCTTACAAAAAACAGGAATATATCATCATGCTCAATCTTCATAAAATGCCGGAATTTTCCTTCCCGGAAAACTTTATCTGGGGCAGCGGCACCGCAGCCCATCAGATCGAAGGGGATAATTATAATAATCAATGGTATCACATGGAACAAAGCAAGGCGAATCCTGCCATAAAAGAACCTTCCGGCAAGGCATGCAACAGTTGGGAAATGCCGGATGAGGATATTGCTTTATTAAAGGAACTGGGGCATAAAGGCTACCGTTTTTCCGTGGAGTGGAGCAGGATCGAACCGGAAAACGGCAGATTCGATCACGCTGCCCTTGCCCGGTATATTGATTTTTTACAGAAACTCAAAAATGCCGGGATCCATACCTGTGTAACGCTTCTTCACTTTACCCATCCCCAATGGTTTGAAAATCTCGGAGGATTCACAAAAGAGGAAAATATCCGGTATTTCACCTCCTTTATCCAATTTGTTGTTCCTCATCTTGCCCCTTACACCGATTCCTGGACGGTGGTAAATGAGATCAATCTGGGAAGTGTATCGGATATTCAGAAAAGAAAGATCCTTCTGAAAGCCTTTGCTTACGGTTCGGCAGTTGTAAAAAATCTCTCTGCCGCCCCGGTATCGGCGGCACACGCCCTTATTCCCTGTTACCCTCTGCGCCCTTATGACGATATGGATATTGCCGCCGCCCATTTAAGCAACTGGGTCACCAATGATTACTTTTTCCATGCGGTCCGTACGGGAGAGATCGTTCTTCCGCAGACAGACGGAGAATATGTACCGGAACTGAAAAACTCCTGTGATTTCTGGGCAATAAACTATTATCACAGACGGCAGGTGGATTCCCGGAAAGCAAATCTTGCGGCAGATAAATTCTGTTTCAACAATTTCCGCATGTGTCTCAACCAGGCTGTCGACAGGGAATTCAATCCGGAAGTCTTTGTCAATGCCGTTTCCCGCCTTACAGATAAACCCATCTGGATCACAGAAAACGGCGTTTGTACCGATACGGATGAGTTCCGCATCATCTATCTCATGCTGCAATTCCAGGCAATGCAGACAGCAATGACTCTCTATAAAGCCGATATTCGTGCCTACTTCCACTGGTCATTGCTGGATAATTACGAGTGGGGCAGTTTCGATATGCGTTTCGGACTTGCTTGCGTAGATCGAAAGACCTTCCGCCGTACCCCGAAAAAGAGTGCATATTTTTACAGGGATGTGATCCGCAACAATGCCGTTTCCGGAAAACTTTTTGAAGAACACACCCCCACGATTCCCCATTTTGCGCTTATGGATATGGATTGCAAAAAGACCATTCTTTCCAAAGAGACCCAGGCATAAAAACGGAGTATTCTTTACTTTCCCCCGGAAGATTTTTAAGGTGTGCAATATTTTCTGAACACCTCAAAATATCCTTTTTCAATCATAACACTGCCGTTGCAAATCATAAGAGTGCGTCCGCCGGAAGCGAGAATGGTCTGCAATTCCGTTTCCAGATCAGCAGGGGATTTATATCCCAGACTGGTAGTTTTTGAACTGTTGATCCCAAGAAAAGGGATTCCTTCAGCAAAGGAATAATGATCTTTGGCGTGTTCCACCACATAGCGTGTATAACTGTCAATCTTTTTCAGCGGCCATTTGAAATACCATGCCACAGTCTGTCCGCAGTAATCCAGTTTCAAATACTTGCCGAAAAGGGGATCTGCCTGAAAATCAGGATATAAGTGAGCAACGATCTTGAAATCAGGCTGTTTGCTTTTTACATAATCAACAGCTTTATTATAATATTTCACAAGTTCATTTCTGTAAAACATATCCCGGTTTGCCTGTGTGTCAGATAAATTATTCTTTTTTAAATGATCTTTCAATTTTTCCTGACAGTTTTTGCAGTAACACCCTTTATGATTGATATAACCGATATAATCAAAATAAATTCCTTTTACTCCGGGAACAGCATTTTTCAGAATTTTATCCAGTCTTTTTTTGGTATAACTGAAATCAGTATCACTGATAAAACAGTAAATATTTTCATTCAGCACATCCATTTCCACATCTTTTTCCCCGCCGTAACGGTACTTTTTTTCCACTCTCCGGCGGTGGATGATCTTATTGCGTTCTTCTCCGGAGATCTTTTTATCCAGATCCCTGCCGCCTATGTAAATACGGTACTTTTCCTCTTCCGGTGCCACCACCTGGAAATGCGGTCCCGCCGGCGTAAATGTGCCGCAATAAGGAGTCATCCCATATTTGAGGGCAAGATCATACTGTTTTTTATTGCTTACGGGAATATCCGTTACCCCGGCTTGAGCATACCGTTTTGCCGCATTTTCATCCGTGGGGTGTCCCCAGTAGAATACTCTA
>JAFVRL010000376.1 GCA_017504325.1 Lentisphaeria bacterium
AACGGCAGGCAGTAGTAAACGAAATCAAAATGGAAAACAGTACAAAACAGTACAACAGATTTTTATTGACCGGCATATTCTTCCTTCTCCTCTCTCTGTCTGACGATTCCTTAAAGATGACGGATCATCACCATAGTAAGATCGTCCTCCTGCCCCTCACCGTTTTCATATCCGGCAAACTCCTCGATCTCATTCAAAGTGGTATGAAAAAATTCATCCGGCATCATATTTTTACGGCAGGATTCCTGGAAAAGATTACGCAATCTTTCCACACCGAACTCTTCCTTATGTTCTCTTGCGTCTGTTGCTTCATTGAGGCCGTCAGTAAAGAGGAATGCTCTCATCCCCGGTGTAAATTCCATGCTGAAAGTATCAAAGGAGGTAAATTCACTGGGCAGAAGTCCGATCCCGGAGCCATCCGGATAAAAGGAACGCAGATGATCCCGGACAAAAAGCATAAGCTCCGTATGACCGGCTCTGGCATATTCAAAGGTAAAATCTGTTCTGTTGAGAATACAGCACGCCAGAGTCACATATCTTTCATCTCCGGTGACTTTATAAAGACTGTCGTTCAAATCGGAGAGAAAATCCTTGAGAGAGGTGAAATGTTTGATATTGGCACGGATATAACTTCTGGTCATCGTCATGACCATACACGCGGGGATCCCTTTGCCGCAGGCATCACCGATAATGACCATAAGACGGTTGTCATCCAGTTCCACAAAATCGTAAAAATCCCCGCTGACCTCCTTGGAAGCACGGGTAAACGCATGGATGGAAAAACGCCCCCAGACCGGCATGCTCCCGGGCAGAAGAGACTGCTGAAGGACTCTGGCAAAGTTCAATTCCTGTGAAAGACGCTGCTGTTCGGCAAGATGGGAATAGGCATCCAGCACATTCTGGGCAAGAAGCACCTGCGTGGCAATGAATTTGAAACGGGCGATCTGATCCGCAGAGAAATTATCCCGTTCATTTTCAGAAGTATTCACAGCGCACATGACTCCCACAACTTCCCCTTCGTTGATAAGGGGTACAGCCATCAGACAATCCACCGGGATCACCGGCTCATAACTCAATATCCGGGGATCTTCCATGGCATTTTCCAGAACGATATCCTTCCGGCTCTGCGCCACCTCTCCAATGATACCGTCCCCGGGACGGAAAGATTCTCCTTTGATCTGTTCCAGAAGATATTTGGGTTTGGTCATGGCATAATTGAGGGAAAGACTTTTCCGTACAAGAGGAAAAAGTCCGGAGATCCCGGCAGCTTTGAACACACCGTCTGTACGGATGAAAATACATACACTGCGGGCGTCCACCCGTTCCGCTACATATCTGGCTGTAACATTCATCCACTCATTGAAGTTCTGTCCCCCCTTCAAATTCCGGGAAAAAAGGGAAAGAAAATGGTTGATCTCCACCGTATTATGCATTGCGCTGCTGAGTCTCTGCCGGAGAAGGACAAGACGCATACGCTGGAAGATACAGATGACAAGAAGAATGGTAAAAGGCAGCAGAAGCAGAATAAGTGTTGCTAAAGTGATTTTCATAAAATTTCTGTTGCTCCATTTGACTTTTTACCCAACATCTATTAACTTTAATCTCAAAATGTATTTTTTTCAAATTCATTTTCACATTTCTTCACATATTTTTTATATAAAAGAGGAACAAACAGGTTTTTTTATGAAAAAATACAGAGCAGATGAACTTCTCTGCCTCCGGGGGCATTGCGGAAGTAAAGAGGAAGCAGCGATCCTTATCATGGCGGGAAAAGTACGGACATCCCCGGATGCCGTAGTAAGGAAACCTTCGGATATGCTTTCCGCGGAAACTCCTCTTCTGGTGGATTCTTCCTGTCCTTATGTCAGCAGGGGGGCATTGAAATTGAAAGACGCTCTGGAAAAACATGCTCCTGATCTCACCGGCTGCATTTGCGGGGATGTCGGGGCTTCCACCGGTGGTTTTACCGATCTTATGTTAAGCAAAAATGCAGCAAAAGTTTACGCCATAGATGTGGGTAAAGGACTTCTGCACTGGAAATTGCGTACCGATAAAAGGGTGGAAGTACGGGAAGGGATCAATGCAAAGGAGCTTTCAAAAGAGATCGTTCCGGAGGAACTGGATGTTCTTGTTATGGATGTCTCTTTTATTTCCTGCACAAAGATCCTGCCGGCAGCGGATACTCTTATGAAAAAGAATGCTCTTGCCTTCATCCTTGTCAAACCCCAGTTTGAAGCTCCCAAACATCTTGTTCCACCGGGCGGAGTCATCACAGATGAAAATGTCCGGCAGGACTGTTTGAAAAAAGTCTGTGATTTTGTTGCCTCAAATCTTCCCTGGGAACTGGTGGATGTTTCCGATTCCCCCTTGAAAGGACCTAAAGGGAATTTGGAATTTGTGGCTCATTTTATGAAAAAATGAGGATATGGAAAGTATTTCCATTTTGCGGGAACAGCAAACCGGACACCCGGTGATCCACTTGAAAATATTTTTTCACTTTCAAATAACAAAAAGGACTGCGGTACACTCGCAGAGGAGTTTACAGCAGTCCTGAATTGTTTTATCCCGGTGATCCCGGAAAGAGCGATCAGGGAATGATCAGAGTATAATCATCCCGGGAGATCCCGTCATAGCAGAAGAGCCCGGCAAAAAAGTCTGCAAATTCAAGAGGATGGAAAGCCACCTTCACATCTACAAAAGCAGCCGCTTCCACTTCAAGAGCCCAGTAGTCATAGGCTTTGTCTCTGGCAAAGACCGGATCTTCCGGCCACTGCATCCCCTGGGATTGATACCAGTAATCTGCCAGTGTTCCGGTGGAAAATTCTCTCTGGATGTCGTAATATCCATCCCCCAGGAAAAAGATCTCACAGCCATTATCCAGAGATGTTCCGTAACGGCGGCCGTAAGACCATTCCACACTGCCAGTGGGCCCCACACCGTAACCGAACCCGAAGGCATGAGTAAATCTCACCTGCAGTTTACTTGTCACACCTGTTCCCAGTTTAATGGAAAAGATGTCCAGAAAGTCCATTACTCTGTTGGGGATATACATCAAGATCTTATCTGCAACGACCCTGCCTGTGGAGGGTTCTTCACTGACATCAAGATTTCTCTGGGCCATTGCCGGACATACGGTCACAAAGGTAAGTACTGCTGCAAGCAGAGTCACTTTCAAATTGTTTTTCATGTTTTCTCCTGATATTGATGGAAGGTGTACACTTTGTAATAGAGTAAATATAATCTCACTTTATTCTCTTTTCAACATCAAAAGGGGAAAAATTACGATTTATTGTCATTTCCTGCGGAAAAAATAGAAATAAAATAAGAATATCGGGTTGTTATCCTCCGGAAAAAGGATTATATTAACTTTTATTCAGCAAAGGTATATTACCATAATATAACAACAGAATCAAAGGAGTGAAAAATGCTCAAAAAAACCGGAGACAAACTGGCAATCGTATTTCTTGCCGCATTCGCATGTATCGTGATCTTTTTCCCGCTGGATGTGCAGACACAGTTCAATCTTGCGGGCGGAAAACTTGCAGAAAACAGGATCATTTGGGGTAATCTCTCCGACGGGATCAATAATTTCGGAAGATTCACCAAAGCATTTCCCTTCCTTATGGGATTTTTGAAAGTGGGACTTCTTGCCACATTCGGTGAAATGCTCAAACACCGCCGTAAAAGCGGTTCTTGGGTCGTTCCCTCCCTTCTTCCCCGTTTTATTGTCTGGGGTATTACCGGTATGGTCTTCACCCTTGTTTTTGCTCTTTTCGGTATGGGAACAGAAGCTCTGATGAGAAATAATCTCTGGTTCTCCTGTTCCAATTCCACTTGCAACGATATTCTGCGGGCATTTTCCACCTCTCTTTTCCAGAACCTGATTTTCGCCTATCCCATGATGCTGGGACATGAATGGTGCAATGAAGTCATCAACAGAAAAAAATTTGTGGGCGGAGCAGAATTTCTTGCAAGTATTGACAGTCATGTGTGGGGTTCTTTCATCCCCAAAACCATTATTTATTTCTGGGTTCCCGCTCATACGGTAACATTCCTTCTTCCTGCGGATTACCGTGTCCTTATGAGTGCCGTTCTTTCCCTGGCACTGGGCTTTATCCTTACCATCAAAGTCAAAAAAGGTGCATAATAAGTGCATAATACAGGAGAAATATAATGAAAAAATCTTTGATAACCGTATTGTCCGCCCTTATTGCCGCTGCTTTTTTCAGCGGCTGCTGCGGAAATAGCACAGATAAAAAATGTACTGCTGAAACGGTAAAAACGGCAGCAGATGCCCCCATTCTTTTCCCTGTTGCTGCCAACGGGGACATCGTAAGCGGTTTTACCACCACTTCCGGAGCCTGGGCAAAAAGCAGGACGATCGTTTATACTTCTTATGACAGAGATCAGCTTTCTCTGCGTTTCCAGTCCTTTATTGAACCCGGGAAAAAACTCAAATACGAAGGAAAAAAGAGCGATGATATGGGGATTTTCGCCGGGGAGAATGTGGAAATATTCCTTTGTACCGAACCGGAAACAGGCAAATATTACCAGTTTGCTGTCAATCCGGAAGGGGTTATGTACTCCGCCATCGGAAAAGATCCTTCATGGGAACCGGAAAATGTGAAGGTGAAAACAGAAATGAAAAAAAATTTCTGGACAATGGATATATCCATTCCCTTCAAAACTCTGGGTCTGCCTTCCGCCCCTGCAAAAGGGACGGTATGGAATGTAAATTTCTGCCGCAATCATCATCCTTTCGGGTACAGGGAAGTATCCAATTTTGCAGGGATCTCCTCCTACCACGATACCAAACAGTTCGGTACAATGGTCTTTGATACAAAAGGCAGTCAGAGCCGTGTTACTATGGAATCTTTCCAGTATTCCCCCGGAAAGGTCAAGGCAGCCTTTTCCATGGAAAATGTAAAGGAACCTGTTACCATTGAGATCATCAGAGGGGATTTTCTGCACAAAACAAGTAATCTTCCCCCTTCCGGTACAGTGGAGATCACAGCGGAACTTCCTTCCACTTATGTTCCCCTCAAAGATCTGGAACCCATTTATGTCCGTGCGGTAAACAGTATAACAGGCAAAGGTCTTTTCTCCAGAAAGCTCAATGTGGCTCTGGAGGAAAAAGATATGCTTATGCCGGATAAATTCTATTATACGGCTGAAGATAAAAAGATCTCTTTTACTGTTGAACATCCCAAAGGTATAAAAGGAAGTGCTGTAAAAGTGTTTCTTTCCGACCGTGATGGGAAGATCCTGAAAGAAGGAGTATTTTCCGGAAAAGGAAGTTTTGATCTTTCCGGACTTTCAGATGATTCCTATGTGCTTTCTGCTGTCTGTTCCGGCGGAAGAACCGACAGAATGATCATTTTCAATAAAAAACCCCTCTCTCCCGTTCCTTTGAAAAAGGGAGCGCGTCTTGCGTTGAAAGATGGTGCCGTAACATCCGGCGGAGAATTTGTCTATCTTATTACAGCAAGTTCCACAGGCAAACCCCTCCCGAAGGATAAATTCTTCAATTTCCGTGCAGGAAACTTTGGCAATATGCCCTGTTCCGCCCAGATCGCCGGGACTCCCGGGAAAAAACTTGTGCGCAATCCCAAGACAGCCTATGCCTATCCGGAAAAAGCAAAATATTATGCCATGATGGATAAACATTTTGCAAAAGCAAATCCTGCTTCCCCCACCTTCCACCGCTTTACTTATGAAGCCCAGATCCCCACTTTCCTTCCCGGAAAGAATAATAAAGGATATGTGGAAGTGGATTCCGGAAAATTCCATACGGATCTTTATAAACACTTCAAGGCAAAATATCCCTCTCTTCTCTTTTCCGTACAGACCGATGCTTCCGGCTGGGTGAAAGAACTTGTAAACAGCTGTGACATCATGGAAGTATGTCCCTACGGCGGTTACGGAAATGCCACCATTGAATATCTGAAAAAGGGTCTTCCCAATGCGGATAAGGATCTGAACGGCAAACCCCGTATCTTCTGGACGGGAGTAACCATTCCCAATAACAGATGCCGTAAAGGGGAAGAACTGCGGGCGGCAGTTTATCTGCATATTATTTACGGTTCCTCCGGAACGATCATGCACATGGGACATGGTGCGCTTCCTGCAAGCCGTACCCGTTTGTGGTCTGTGATCAGAAACCTCAATGCAGAGATCGCCTCCTTCTATCCCGAATACCGATCCATGCCCCTTATTGCTCCTGAAAAAGCAGTAAAGATCAAAACGGATAAGGATTATGCAATAAGTATCCGGGGCAATGATAAGGAAGCAATTATGCTTTTTGTCAGTCTTTCCGCCGGAGCAAATACCGTAAAGATCGATCCTGTGGGCAGCTGGAAGATCGTTTCCGGCGGCAAAGCAGGAAAAACGGAAAAACTCACTCCCTATGAAGCAAGGGTCTATTATCTGAAAAAATAAGGTTTTTTATCATGCAGCAGATCTATACATTATTGAGTTCCGGAATGGATGCTCCTTTTGCATTTATTGTCTGTATAAGTGTATTTGCTTTTATTTTCGGATGCTGTATCGGCAGTTTCCTCAATGTATGTATCTGGCGTATTCCCAGGGGGGAATCCATTGTTTCCCCCCCTTCCCGCTGTCCGAAATGCGGGCATTGGATCACTGCATGGGAAAATATCCCCATCATAAGCTGGCTTGCGTTGAAAGGGAAATGCTCCTCCTGTAAAGAACCTATTTCCCCCAGATATATCATTATTGAGGCAATAACAGGGATATTATATTTATTGCTTTTCTGGAGTTTCTTTTTCGGACACAGAGTGTTTCTTCCCGGATATTTTGTTCTTCTTCCCCTTCTTATCTGCTGTGCCATGAATGACTGTGAACTGGGGATCATCCCCGATGAATACACTTATTTCGGCATTATTGCAGGACTTTTATGTGCATTTCTTGATCCTTACGCAAAACTGACAGCATTTCTGTATGCTCTTTTTTCCGTAATGGTCACAGGAGGAGTAATGGCACTATTTGCCATGCTGGGGAAAATGATCTTCAAAAGAGAGGCTCTGGGCTGGGGCGATGTAAAATATCTTGCCATGGTAAGTGCTTTTACCGGGATTCCCGGTGTATTGTTCACCATTCTGGCAGGAAGTCTTGCCGGTCTCCTCTTCCACCCCCTTGTAAACCGTCTGAAAGGGCGGAAAAGCCGTACATTGCGGTTTGGCCCCTATCTTGCGGCGGGGACGCTTATATGGATGTTTGCAGGCAGTTTTTTATTGAGGATGTATTGGCAGTTCTGTTCCGGATCGGGAAAGGGCTGAGAAGCGGGGGAATACCGGGAATGTCAGTATTCCCCCTTATCCTTTTTATTCCACTGTTGCGGAAACTCCTTCAATGATACATTCGGCGTCTTTACCGGAAAGAAGGAAGGCAAGCTGGGAAAATTCCCCGGCATGAATGGTGAAAGTTCCCTTGAAGTAAGAGGGCTTGCTGCTTAATTTTTTCTGTATGAAAGTTTCCACTTTCACCTGTTTATTGAGCCCTTTTACCGGATTGATCTGTTTGTAACGGCCGTTGGTTGCAATCAGAGTACCTTTGCCGGAAACTTTGATCGTGAGAGTTACTTTCACATCTTTATTTCCCATAAAATATTTTCCATAAACGATATGGGAAAGAGCATTGCCCGCTTTCAGATGAAATGCAGTTCTGCCGGAAGGAAGTTTGATAAGATCACTTTTTCCTTTCGGACCGCGTACACCCCAGTATTTGGGGAAATTCCTTTTATCTTTTCCTTCTTCAAAAGAACCGTTGCGGATCACGGGACTGCCGATGACCATATTGCGGAAATCGATCTGGGAATGAAAACCGGTTCCGTCGATGCTCCAGTGGGTCGCAGGGAAATTGTCTTTGATCCTTCTTGTTCTTCCCACATTGACTTTCCAGCTTAATCCGGGAGCAAAGATCCCCTCCAGTTTATCCACCGGGATCTTCATTTCAATGGTGAATCCCTCTTGAGACCGGCTGGTTTTTACCGTTGCACCAAGTTCTGCAATGACTGTACCGGGCTGTTCCAGCTGGAGAAGTCCCCCTTTGGCATTGACAGCAAACTGATAATATTTCATTGCTTCATTCTGGGGAACGATAAATATTTCAAAATGGTCATCATCCCAGATCTTTGCCATTGCCTGTCTGCCGGAAACAGCATTGGAAGTGAGTTTATCCACCGCAGGTTCTTTAGCCTGGATAAGGATATAAAGGTTCTTGTTATCGGAAAGAAAGCCCACAGAGGTGGCAAGTTTATCTCCAATGGGGGTGAATTTGTTATCATCGGAAGTTTTGAAATCTGTAACATAAAAAGCCGTACTCCATACTCTGTCATCCCCTTTACCGTCAATGACGGGGGCGGTAAAGGCTTCCGGAGCGGCAAGTCTTCTACCCAGAGCTTTTCTGTATTTATCAGCAGGTTTGATCCACAACTCTTCCAGCATGGCTTTTTCAAGAGCGATCTGTTTTTCAAGTCTGGCATCGCCTTTGGCAAGTTTTGTTGCTTCTGCAAGATATTTCAGAAGAGTATCCTTTGCTCCTGCCTTCTGTAAAAGAAGGGGGGTAAGCTGATCACCGAAGGGATAACCCATACAACCGGGAGTTTCCCGCCACAGTTTTCTGCGGAGATCGTGATATTTTTTCATAACAGGATAACATTTGCCGTAGAAATCCGATTCGATTTGAGCAAGAGTTTTTTCATAATCCAGATCCGGATCCCATGTGGCTTTGCCGAAAAGATACCAGAACTGCCATTTATTGAGCATACCGTATTTGGAAGTGAGGATACTGTCCCCGTGAAGCGTATTTTTTCCGAAACGGGTATGGGGGTAATACATTTCATGTTTTCTGCCGAGCAATCCCAGTTTTTTATAAAGTTTGATGTCCTTTACCGCCACTTCCTCATAGGGTTCGTATCCGTAGGGACAGCACATATCATACTCATAGATCTGGATCTTTCTGCTGATTTTCAGCCATTGCAGAAGAAGTTTATATACAGGTACATTGTGGGAACATTTGGGGTCATCCAGAGTATGGGCGTAGCATCTGCCGTGAGGACAGAATACCACAGACATCCTTTCATCCACTTTCAGACCGTCAAAAAGATCCCGGTAATTGGCACACGCCCATGTCCACAATCTGGCATCCGGCCTTTTTTCATATACTTTCTTTGCGATCTGCTGCGTTATCGTATGGAATCTGCGGGAAACATTCAGCTCATTACCATTGTCCAGTTTCACACAGTTTTCACATTCGCACCAGCCTTTGGTGGAGTCCGGGGCCCCGAAGGCAAAGGAGGCATGATCTCCATACTTGTCAATGTGATCAATGATATATTTACATACAAGATCCTGTACTTCCGGATTGCTCATACAGTGATGGGTATTGTGATGAAGAGTATTGGTATTGCGTTTTCCGCCGGAAAGGGCAAAATATTGAGGATGGGTCTTATTATATTTCTGCGGGGGAACGGCATTATAGAAAGTAAGATGACCGCCCTCTCTCACCCGGTTCATACGCATACGCTGTTCATGGAATTTCACATATTTTACCAGAGAATCCTTGATCCCCCAGGGACCGGGTGCCTGAATACGGTTGTGACCTGCCCATTCTCTTGTCATCTGATCAAAACCGCCTGTTCCCACCTGATCCACAAGCCGGACAGGGAAGAAGGGAAAGTCCACTCTGGATCCATCACTTACCCATACACTTTTTTTCGGTTTGTAAAGAGTCCCGTCTTCATAGGGAGTATAGAAACGCACACCCAAAAAGCGTTCGATAAAATCACAGGCTCCGTACCATGCCCCGACTCCGGTAGTCCCTACGATATAAAATTTTCCTTTGATACTGCCCATATAATAGGCTTCATCAGATTTTGTCCTGCGGGCAAGAGCATTTTTGATGTCAGGAGGGATATTTTTGGATTTTACGGTACTTACAATGATCCGGGGCGGTAATTTGCTTATATCCTGCCCCGTAACCTTTTTTGTATAGAAAATGATCTCATTTTTTGCCAGTTCCAGACCGGGAGCATTTCCGTCTGTTGTAATACCATGAAGAGCTTTTCCGTTCTTCACAAGATCGAAAGCAGAGAGAGATGCCGCCATACCGATAAAAGCAAAACTCAACAGAATTTTTTTAGAAAACAACATTTTTTCCTCACTTTTGTATATTTATACTTTTTCATCAATCCGGATAACCTGTCCAGTTGGGACTTCCGCTTGCGGGAAAATAATCCCAGGCTGTGGCATTGCGGCTTGTTTTATTATAAATCTCCCGCAGATACAGGGGACGCACCACAAGATCGTGGAAAAGAAGCTGGGCGTGTCCTTTGTGGTAATTGAACTGATAAATACTGCTGTCATATCTGTACGAACACATGGTGAGAAAAGCCCGGTGGGGTAATCTTATTTTTTCCGGCTTGTAATAGTTATGACCTCCGGAAGATACCGGCCAGGTGTAGGATTTTCTGTTCAAAGCCCTGCCAAGATAGGGGTTGATGGTATAAAATCCGTTCAGACCTTTATCGCCTGAACCGAGAACAACATTGGCTTTTTCCGCATTGCTTGCACTGTGACAGGTAAGTAATTTTTTTACATTGCCTGGTTTGTAGTACGGGGTGGTGCAAAGTTTGGAATCCGAATAGAAATAGTACCACCACACAGCCCAGTCGGAACTTACTGCGGAAGAACTGGGGTAGATCTTGTAACAGCCCAATCCCCAGCTTTTATTGTCATTGACATACATGGAAAGCATCATTCCCATCTGTTTCTGGGTATTCATACATTCCGCGTTATAAGCGATCTGGCGCGCTTTGTTCAACGCAGGAAGGAGCATTCCCGCAAGAATGGCGATGATCGCAATTACAACAAGAAGCTCGATAAGAGTAAATTTTTTCTTCATCATGGCTTTTCCTCTGTTTATTATTTAAATCTCTGCAACTTATTTATTATTCCGGTAATATTATAATAAACTTATTGTGAAAAAACAAGGAAATATTTATGAATAAAATTTTCTAACTTATGAATATAATTGCCATATTGAACTTAAAAC
>JAFVRL010000377.1 GCA_017504325.1 Lentisphaeria bacterium
AAAAATACAACAACGAAAGGAAAGAAAGAATGGTTATCAGAAGAATGAACAACGTGCTGGTCAAGCACAACAAAATACTCTTCGGCCTCTTCTCAATTATCATCATCGTGGCATTTGTGTGGTTCTTCACTCCCGGAGTGGACGGTTCCATGTTCTTCGGCGGTCCTGCCTCTGAAAACAGTGTTGTAGTCCGTGCCGCAGGGAAAGATCTCACTCTCAAAGAATACCGCAAAGCCATGCAGAAACAGGCGATCGTCCTTGCCATTGCCTATAATGCCTCCCCTGCCGCATTCATGGATCTTTCCAATGATCAGATCTTCGGCAGAGTCGTCTTTGCTGTGGCGGCAAAATCCTATGGTCTTTCCGCCTCCGACAAAGAAGTTGTAGATTTCATCAAAACTTTTCCTGCCTTTAAAGACGCAAAAGGCAATTTTGATGCCGTAAAATATTCTGCATACGTGGAGAAACAGCTTGCTCCCCTCAACCTCGGAGCAAAGGATCTGGAAGAAGCCGTCCGGGATATGCTTGCAGCTGACAAACTGGGCAAAATGATGGAACACACCGTAGTTACGGATGATGAGATCTCTCTCTTCCAGGATATGACCATGGAAAAGACCTCCTGCCGCATGATCACTTTTGATGCTGCAAGTTTCAAAAATCAGGTCAAAATCTCCGACAAGGAACTTGCCGACTATTACAAAGCCAATACAAAAACTCTTCTCACCGAACCCAAACTCAAAGGTCTTTACATCAAGTTCCCCTATGCTGCCTATGCTGCTGAAAATCCGGTAAAGGAAGCGGAAGCGAAAAAATATTATGAAGCCAACAAACTGGATTATATCAAAGACGGCAAGGAACAGAGTTTTGCCAAGGTGAAGGCCTCCATCATCAAAAAACTCTCCGCTGAAAAAGCGGAAGCCGCCGCAATGGAAGATGCGAGAAAATTCCGTGACAAACTTTATAATGTAGCCGGGGAAAGCGAAAGCGGAAACGATCAGCTCGCAGCTTTCAAAAAATTTGCCAACGAAAGCAAATATGCCATGAAGGAAACCTCCTGGCTCAAGAGAAATACTCTTGAAGTGGCAGGAACAGGCAAAGAACCTCTCCTGGTCTCTGCACTTTTCGGCACCACTGACCGTTATCCTGTGGCAAAAAGTGTCCGTGGATATTCCGGAGCTTTCGTGGCATGTGTTACAGAACGCATCCCTGCAAAGACTGCTGATTTCAAAGATGTGAAAGAACAGATCCGTACCATCCTTACCGCCAGAAAAGCTGCAAATCTTGCCAACGATGCCATGCGTGCTTTTGCTGCGAAAGTCACAGCAAGTAAAAATCCTGCTTCCGAAATGGAGAAAGCCCTTAAAATTACAAAAGGCAAGATCACAAAACTGCCTGTATTCTGCTATGATACTCTCAATGAGTTCACCAAAGACAGTGATCCGGCAAAATTTGTGGCACTCAACCTCATCCCCGGAACAGCCACCGGCAAACTTTCCAGAGTCGGCGAACTGCCCTCCGGCAGCAGGATCGCGGTATTTGTAGACAGCCGCAAGCAGCCCACCGCAGCAGAAAAAGCACAGGACAAGGCAGGTAAAGCAGAACTTTACGAACAGATGAAGAAGACCTCTTCCATTAATGGTCTGCAGAGTTGGATCTTTGCCAACAGTGCCAATCTTATGAAACAGCAGGAAAATGCACAGTAATACAATTTGAAAGATAAAGGAGTCATCATGTCTGAAAATACACATTCCACTTATAAAGCCGCCGGTGTCGATATTGATCTTGCCACTTCCCTTCTCAAAGATCTGAAACCCAAACTTGCCCAGGCACGCAGACCGGAAATGCTTGCCCCCATCGGCGGTTTCGGCGGACTTTTCCAGATCGACCTTGCCAAATGGAAAAACCCTGTTATGGTGGCAAGTATCGACGGTGTCGGTACCAAACTTATGGTAGCGGCAATGGCACAGGATTTCACAACCGTGGGTTATGACATCGTCAATCACTGTATCAACGATATTTCCGTGCAGGGTGCGGAACCCGTCTATTTCCTTGACTATATAGGAATAGGCAAACTGCGCAATCCCATCTATGCGGATGTATTGAGTGGTATTGCAGATGCCTGTAAAGATGCAAATTGCGCTCTTCTCGGCGGGGAAACTGCGGAAATGCCCGGTATGTACGGCAATGATTTCGACCTTGTGGGGATCATTACCGGTATGGTGGAAAAAGATAAGATCATCACCGGCGAAAATATCAGACCCGGTCATGTTGCCATCGCTCTTCCCTCCAGCGGACTGCACACCAATGGATTCAGCCTTGCAAGAAAAGTTCTCTTTGAAGTTGCCGGTTTTGACGTGAACAGCACTCCGGAATGTCTGAAAGGGGAAACGGTCGGGCAGGCTCTTCTCAAGCCCCATGTGTGCTACTGGAAAGCGGTGAAAGCCCTTATGGATTCCCCCGCCGTATCTCTGGACGGGGTTGCCCATATCACCGGCGGCGGACTCATTGACAATGTACCCCGTATCCTCCCCAAAGATGTGGATGCAGTCTTTGAAAGTTCTGCTATCAAAAATCCCGCCCCCATCTTTGATCTTATCGTGGAAAAGGGCAATATTGAAAAACAGGAAGCCTACCATGTATTCAACATGGGCGCAGGAATGGTCTTCTTCGTACCTGCCGATCAGGAAGCGGAAACCATGAAACTGTGTAAAGAAGCAGGATTTGATCCTTTTGTCTGCGGCAGGATCGTGGAAGGTTCCGGCAAATCCATCGTAAAGTAAGAGGTTGAGGTAAAATGCTTACATTTCTCTGCGGAGTCGTTCTTGCGGCGATTCTTTATACGGTCATCGTATTCAGTGCAGGACTTTCCTGGGTTTGGGGGATCGTGTTTGCTGTATTGGGGCTGATCTGCGTCAATATCACTGTTGCTCTGATTTTGAAAGGGATCACCGGAAAGATCAACAACAAGATCCAGCAGATCATGCTGGATACCCGTCACAAGATGGAGGTCATGCAGAATCAGTTTATGCGCCGTCCCGGCGGGAATCAGAAACAGATGATGAGTTCATTTGAGCGTTTGCAGAACCAGGGGTTGCGTCAGGCACTTGAGGCTTGCGATGACTTCAACAAACTCAACAAATGGAGTCCCCTTCTTTCCAAACAGACCAATGCCATGCGTGCCATGTTCTCTTTCCAGCTGAAAGAGTATGACAAGACAGATGAGTACCTGAAAAAAGCTCTTCTCATGGATCCACAGACCATTTCCATCAAACTTGTCCGCATGTATAAGACCAATGCCCCGTTTGAAGAGATGGCAAAGTTCTATAAAAAGAAATGCGCTTCCATCAAAGGGGAAAACTGTATTCTGCCTGTGGCTCTTTACAGCTGGATCCTTATGAAAATGGATAAGAAAGATGAAGCCTTCAAAGTCCTTTCCGACGCAAAAAAGAAAACGGATAATGAAGTGATCGTCAGCAACTGGGAAGCTCTGGCAAATGATAAAGCAAAGAGTTTTTCCAATGCGGGGCTGGGTGAATTGTGGTATGCAATGGGGCTGGAAGAAATGAAGATGCCCAAAGTGCGTCAGCAGTATCAGTACCGCAGATAATTTTTTCATAACTTTGCAGGGGGGGGAATCAAATGGTTCTGTCCCCCCTTTTTTTAGACTTTTTCCGGAGATTTTTTATATGCAAACGGGTGATTTTTCAGTAAAGATCCTTGATTTTCCCATTCTTTCCTCTACAAATACCTACGCAAAAGAAAATATTGCTTTGCTGGAGGATCGTACACTTGTCTGTGCGGAGGAACAGAGTGCGGGAAGAGGGCGTAACGGAAGAAGCTGGATCTCTCCGGGGAAAGAAGAGAATATTTACTGTTCCTTTGTGATGAAACAGATAAAGGATCCCTTCCGGGCTACCATCGTATCTTCTCTTGCGGTGCTTTCGTTATTGGAAAAACATATTCCCTGCGGAGATATTTTTATCAAGTGGCCCAACGATATTTTTGCCGGGGATGCAAAGATCTGCGGGGTATTGTGTGAATGTACGGCACAGACAAAAGACACCCCGCTTTCCGTAATCGCCGGAATGGGACTTAATGTAAATACACCGCAAAAAGTTCTTGATGCCATTCCCCAGAAAGCGGCAAGCATGTATTCTCTCACGGGGAATATTTTTCAGAGAAAAAAATTGCTTGGAGAACTTGCAGAATACCTCTTGAAGTATTATATTAATTATATGCAATGTGGCAATAGTGTTTTTCAGGAATGGAAAGAGAAAAACCGTGTTCTCGGCAAATGGGTCGAACTGGAAGAAAGTACGGGAAACAAGCGGTTTGTCAGGGTAAAAGACATTGCGGAAG
>JAFVRL010000378.1 GCA_017504325.1 Lentisphaeria bacterium
AAGAAACTTTTTCCACATATTTTGCCAGCTCATCCGCTGCAAGAATGGTACTTTTCAAGGGCTTTTCCGGCAGAATGATCGCAGTATCTTTTGTGATCTCAAAAGCGGATGAACTGAAAGTAAAAGCAGCAAGAAATATTGCCGCTACTGTAGTAAAACTCTTTCTTTTCATAAGATTATTTCCTTTTTCTTAAAGTTTTCTGAAAGAAATGGGTTCCACATCCACGTCATCAGGTTGTTCGATCTTATACTGCATGGTGGATGTATTTGCCTTGACCCGGACGATGGGGGCGCGTTTTATATCACTGTTTGTTGCATTTCCCCCAAGAGTTACATAATTGGTTCTGCCGCCGTGAGGCTTGATAAAGATCCCGTCACCGCCGTAGTTGAAAGAATCCATATACCATGCGATTCTGGAAGCCCGCTTTGCCAGAGTGACTTTGGCAAATGCACTTACTCCATCCGCCAATGCTGCATAATATCCACAGGATGCAGGGAATGGGTATTTTCTGTCCGCACGGCTTCCGGCAAGAGAGTTGTTTATGGTATAGGTCAAGCCGGGATGGTCGGTAGAGATCCCCCTTGCATCTACAGAAGCACACTTTGTAGGACTCGACCCCTTGCTTGTTGCCCGGTTGGCCTGTTTCAGATAACCCTGATTTTCCAACAGAGTGTACCACAATCTTCCAGTTACTCCGCTGGGATAAACTGCATATTTGGCAGGCCCCCAGTCTTTGAAATCATTTACATACATGGTATTCATAACACCAAGCTGTTTCAGATTATTGATACAGCTTATCCCTCTTGCTGTTTCCCTTGCCCGGTTCAAAGCCGGCAGCAACATTCCGGCAAGGATGGCGATAATTGCTATAACCACAAGCAATTCGATCAGGGTGAATCTCTTTTGGCTTCTTTTCATTGTTTTCTCCTGTTATTGTATAGTTGTTATTTTTCCATTCTGCACTTTCCGCTTGTTCCCCTCTCCTGAAGTTCAAGCGGGATCTTTACCGTTTCTTTATTTGAGTCTGCTGTAAAAAGTTTTTCCAGAAGTTTTTCCACAAATTTTTCCACAGGAAAACGGAAGGTGGTAAGAGGAGGATCACTGTAAAATGCTGCCGGAAGACCATCCGCTCCGATGATGGTCAGATCTTCCGGGACTTTGAGACCAGCTTTTTTTGCTTCTTTCATTGCTGCAAGAGCCGTATAATCATTACGGCAAAGGAGCGCGGTAGGCAGATCCGCAGTTTTGAACAGTTGCTTTGCTGCAACAAGGGCATCTTCATAAAATCCGGTACTTTTCGGATTCCACTCTTTCCTGTTGATAAAACTGTATTCCTGAACCACCTCCAGAAAAAGGGCATCAAGGGTTGCATCATTGGAGGCAAAATAACCGATTTTTGTGTGACCGAGTTTTTTGAGATAATCTGCCGCATCACGGAAATATTTTTTCTTATCCTGTATGACACAATTTCTGCCCGGAAAATCTGCTCCGCCGAATACCACCGGCAATCCTTCCGGGATCAATTCATACAGTTCATCATGCAGGGAAACCAGACCGTCAAGTGGATAGGAAAGTACACTTTCAAATGCATTTTCAACATTGTCAATGCTGTTCCAGAATCCGCAAATGATACTGTATCCCCTGCGGCTTAACTGATCATGGAGTTCTGCAATGATCTCTGCATACGCCGGGTCACGGGGACTGTAGGAGAGAAGTCCCACCTGCTTGCTTTTTTTCTTCACAAGCCCCTGGGCGGCTTTATTGGGGCGGTATCCCATTTTTCTGACAAGCTCCATGATCTCCTGCTTTTTGGCAGGGGAGCATCTTGCCGAATTTCTGCCGGTAAGTACATTGGAAACCACTGAAGGAGTTACCCCGGCACCTGCTGCTATATCCTTGATTGTCACACGCATACTGAATATCCTGAATAAATGATAAATCGTTTTATCAATATATTATAAACATTTTTTCCGTTTTTTCAAGTATAGAATGAAAAAAATAATGATTTTACCGGCGAACAGCCGTAATTCCCGGGATGGATACAGTGCATATTTATAAAAATATATGTTTTTTATGTAACTCAAACAATAAATTTTCTTTGCAATGATGTAAATGAAAAGGTATTTTATTTTCAGAAACCTGAAAAAACTGAAAAAGAAAGGATAACGCTATGGAAAAACTTTTTGACACAGATAAACGGGTGAAATTGGGTGTATGGGGACTGGGCAGAGGCGGAAATCTTGCCAATTATACAAAGATCATGAATGTGGATCTGGTTGCAGGTTGTGACATCCATCCCCACATGCGGGAAAAATTTGCAAAAGATGTGCCGGGGGCATTTGTCACCGCCGATGAAGATGAATTTCTGGCACAGGATTTTGATGCGGTCCTTATTGCCACCTATTTCAAAGACCATGCAAAACATACCATCAAGGCACTCAATGCCGGAAAACATGTGATGTGTGAGGTCACATCCTTCTACACTCCTGCTGAAGGGGTAGCTGTTGTGGAGGCAGTGGAAAAAAGCGGTAAAATCTATAATCTTCTGGAAAATTACCCTTTCACCAGACAGAATATGTATATCCGCAAACTTTATCAGGAAGGCTTCTTCGGGGATTTTATGTATGCGGAAGGCTCCTATCTGCACGAGTGCCGTTCTCTCTGTTATGCCTATAATGTTTCCGGGGGACTTCCTGTGGAACCCGGCTGGCATGTTCATTCCTGGCGTTCCTGTTTCAACACTCTTTACTATAACACGCATTCACTCGGCCCTCTCATGCACATAACCGGATTGCGTCCTGTGCAGGTTTCTGCCATTCCCTGTGAGGTGAGTATGCCGGGGTATCTGGGGGAAAAGAATGGCAGGATGTGTCCTTCCATGGTCCGAATGAGCAACGGCGGTCTTCTCCGCAACCTGATGGGGGCTGGTACAAGCGACCGTCACCGGGAGTTGTGTTTATGGGGAACAAAAGCCTGCGTGGAAAACAGTGATTTTGAAATGCAGATGCGGCTGGGTGCCTGCGGTGCCGGTATGCGTTTGAAAATGAATCCCAAATGGGAGGCAATGGCATCGGTTGCGGAAAAGACCGGACATTGCGGCGGGGATTTCTGGGAACTTTATTACTTTATCCGGGAGATCCTGACCGGGGAAAAATCCTACTGGGATATTTATAATGCCTCTGATGTCACTCTTGCCGGGATCATGGCAGTGAGAAGTCAGGAAAAAGGCGGAGTTCTTGTGGATGTTCCGGATTTCCGCAGCAAAGAAGATCGGGATAAATACCGTAATGATCACGGTTCATACGCAGAGGAATTTCATCCGGAACATATCTTCCCGGAGGATCATGATCCTGCCATTACCGGTAATTTCACGAAAATAATGACCAAACTGTATCCCCTCTATTCCGGAAAAGGACTTCCCATGCTCCACATGGCATGTGACGGGATGCGAGTCTACGATGATATCGCCAATAATGACGGCAGGATACTTGTCATTGCAAAGGTGGGACAGCTTGTGCGGGAACTTCCGGAGATCGCTGAAGCGTGCCGGGAGGCACAGAAGATCGCAGATGCCTACCCGGATTCTCTGCCCGGAAAGATGCTTTACGGTGTTCTTTCCACTCTTGATCTTGACTGGATCTTTGATATTGAAGGAACCCGGGCAAAATTGTATAAATGGCTGGCAGAAAGAAAGCCGGAAGCATAAAAAATCCAGCGGGAATTTCCGGAGAATGTGACCGGAATTTTTACTTCCGGTATCCATATTTCCCGTTCCCTCTCCACTTGTACTCTTTTACCGCAGCAGGGAACGGGATCGTACCTTTATTCCAGTTCAGGCAGATTGCTTCCGTAATCCCAGACTTTATTGGATGGTTTCACCTGGGGACCGACGGGAACAGTTCCGGGTGTTTCCTTTGCGATCATACCGGAAAGTTCCTTTACAATAATGTCTGCTGTTTCCGGAACGGTGCTTGTAAAGACCGTAAGACGGCTTTCATAACCTCCGCCTGTAACGGGATCCAGTACATCCGCCGTAGGAATATAACCGCAGCTGATGTTGTTGGCAAGAGAGCATACCCAGGTAAAGGGGAAGTGGGAGGCTGCTTTAATGGCAAGACCGATCCCGCAGAACGCCTCTCCCGGCAGGGAGACGATGGCAAGAGGGCCAAGCTGGAAAAACTGCAGTTCAAGGGGAAGATCGATCCCGTCAATTTTCAGGATCTCGGAAAGAACGACTGTTTCTTTGGCAAAATGGAATTGGGTATTTCTTTCCCATTTCAGGACGGTTTCTTTCGCCTTTTCCACCTTTTCAGGAGAAGGCACGCGGCGTTTTACTGTAATGATCTTTGTATCTGCTTTCACAGTATCAATATCGCCTTTTTTGCTTTTCATCAATACTTTCAGAGCCTCTGCCCCTACAGTAACGCCAACGATCTTTGAATATTTCGGACCGCTTTCCGTAGGAGAAAGAGACTGATTGTCGATCTGGGTGATATCCCCTGCAGTTCCGTAAAGATAGACGACACCGGAATCTGCACCCATAACAGATTTGATGGTATTACGCATAACTCCGGGCCAGTCGGCAGTTGCCCCGGTTCCGTCGCAGGTACCGTGACAGGAGAAGTTTACCATACATCCCAGGAAGGATTCATCACTTTTCCTCCAGAAGCCCACCACACCCACTTCCGTATCAATAGGGGCAAAGGGGGCGACAATATCCGGATTGCATTTCCCGGGATGGGTGGCTCTGTGACCGTTTTTCATCTTGAATCCCCGGTTGAAGGTAACGCCGGAAGCATCACCTTTACCGAAGGAGAGTTCCACTTCCTCCATTCTGGACATGGCAGCTTTGATAGCGGTAACAGTCTGATTCACAAGGTGGGTGGTGTAATGGGGGTTTCCGCAGACAGACTCTTCAAGGACAAGTTTTCTTGCCAGCTCGGAAATACCATCGGGAATCTTGCTCATCCCCATAGGTCCTCCGTAGTGGGTGTGGGAGGCTGTAAGGAGAATGTTTACTCCGGGGAGAGCTTCTCTCACTCTTTCCACCATTCCATCTCCCAGGTAACAAATATCCACACCGCCTAAAACAAGAGTGGTGTCATCTTTCTGAACGACAACGACACTTACTTTCAGGGGATCATTGATCTTTTTAATGAAATTTTTATTGTAACTTGCCGGCCGTTCCATGCCGTATGCGGGGGTTATATCACATTCATAAAAACCTGCTTTGATCATTTTGTTTCCTTTCTCATTAAGTTTGCTGTAAGATAATCCCATTTTCCTTTTACTATAATCTATACCCGCAGGAAAAGCAATCCTGTTACCTGTAAAAAAGTTGTTTGTTGTGATAAAAAAGTTGCGCAAAAGCGTATTCCCGGAAAAAATATATTGCAGAACTTATCCATTCCGTCAGGCATTGCAGTCGGTTTGCTGCCTTTTTTCTGTATTTTTTATGGGATAGTTGTGATTTTTTTCTGTAAAAAAAACTTTTTTCTCTTTTTTATTTCTTGTATTTGAATAAATATGTGTTATGATAACGCCTGTATCGGATCTGCTGTAATAAAACAGGGCAGAAAAACAGGAAATAGAATCAAAAGAAAGCAGGAGTAAAGATGAATCAGCACATGGATACTCATTTTTATAACTTTCTGGCGGAAGGCAATATCATCGCCGGAAGCAAGGCAGAAAGTGCTTCGGAGGTTATTGCAGAACTTGTAAGACTGCTGGCAAAAAATACTGCCGGACTGGATGCCAATGTCATTACCGAAGATGTGATGATGCGGGAAAAACGCATGCCCACAGTCATCTCTTCCGGTCTTGCTGTCCCCCATGCCCGTACGGAACAGGTGGATCGCCTTCTTGTCGGAATGGCGACCAGCCGCAAGGGGATCGATTTCAATGTGCCGGGAATGGGAGTTGTTCATGTGATCATTCTTGTCCTCACGCCTGCGGATGATCCCGGATTGCATCTTCAGGTGCTTTCCGCCCTTGCCAATGATTTCAAAGAACCCAAAGTGGTAAATGAGGTGGCAGATCTTGCCAATGCAAAAAGTGTGCTCAACTATTTCACATGCTCCCAGCTGGAACTGCCCCAGTTTCTCCGGGCGCGGGATGTGATGAATCCTGTTCCCCTTACTCTGAAGGAAAATAATACCTTGAATGAGGCTATTGAAGTATTTGCAACAAAAAATGCTGATGAGATCCCGGTAGTGGATGACAGCAATGAGATCAGAGGAGTCGTTTCGCTTGCCGATCTTTTAAAATTCAGTCTGCCGGAACATCTTTTATGGATGGACGATCTTTCCCTGATCTACCGTTTTCAGCCGTTTTCAGAGGTTTTGCAGACGGCGGATGAGACGAAGGTGGCGGATTTCATGCATGAAGAATATATTGCTGAGCAGGAGGATATTCCGGCGGTACAGCTTGCCAAACTTTTTCTTGTGCATAAGGTGCAGAAACTGTTTGTTGTGAAAGAGGAACGCACTCTTTCCGGTATCGTGGAACTCAAGGACTTCTGTGCCAAACTTTTCTGGGAATAACAAGGTACATAAAATACAAGGAGCTGAAAAATGCATGAAGAAGGTTCTTCCCAACTCTCTCTTGCCGGTATGATCAAAAGGTTTGTACTGCTCGCTGTGATCAGCAGTGCCGTGGGGATCATCGGTGCAAAAACATGTTTTACAGTCAATCAGGCAACTGCTGTGGGCGTATTTCTTGCCATTATTCTCGGCACGCTTTTTTTCTGGAATATACGCTTATCCATTGCTTATCTGGGGCTTTCTGTTCTCATTTGCACCAATGCCATTG
>JAFVRL010000379.1 GCA_017504325.1 Lentisphaeria bacterium
CAGATCAATTTCACCGCAAAACCGGAAAGTTATTTTACCATTACCTCATTCAAAATGACTCCGGTAAAGTAAAAATATAAATACGGCATGAAAAAAGATATTATGAGAGACACAAGAGGTCTCTCATAATATCTTTTTGGTTGGATATCTGTTCAGAATTCCACTTCCAGAGTGCCGGAGCCTTTGAAAGAAAATTCCATAATATTTTCTTCCGGTGTTTCCGGTACGATCCCGGCTGAATTGAATGAAATATTTTTCACTTTTCCATTCAAACCGCAGCGGAGGAAGGCACTTTCATCCAGATATTTGATCCGGATGACTGCTTTCCTTTTTTCCTTATCCCAGAGGGCATCCATGATCCGTATTCCGTGCCAGTCCTCCAGGTACAAGCCATGGGAACGCATTTCCAGCCAGGCAACGATCTGACTTTCCAGATACCGTTCCGGCATATTGTTTTCAAAACGGTTTACATCATGCCACTGGGTGAGCAATTTGCCCATTTTAATGGTGGAAGCAAGATTTTTCCTTACCGTTTCTTCCGGGACAAGGGGATCAAGGGCATCATTGATCAGAAGATAGGAACGGTCATTTTTATGGGACATGAAAGGAGAATCCATCTTCTTTCTGAACTTATCCATGATGAAACGGTGTTTTTCCGGCATGGTGATACGGAAACTTTCAAAAAGTTCCGGATAGATGGCATCGGTAGTCAGCAGGGATATACCGATCTTCAATGCTCCGGTCTCTTTATCATACCAGAAATCATTTTCCTGATCCGGCACACACTGGAAAAGAACACAGGGGGAATATTCCTCATAAAAATATCTTGCTCCATACCAGGCGGGAACATGGTAATATTTTGCAAAATATTCCCCGTTACGGAAACGGGCGCGGGAAAGACAGAGCATTTTGGCACTTATATATTGGGCGTCTTCGTATGCTTCCATATCCCCCACTGCCTTTGCCATATTGATAAAGGCGGGGAAGGCTCCGAAATTGGCTCCTTCCAGCCAGCACCATGCCTTTTCCGCATAACCAGCCCCCATACATGCCCAGTCGTGGTAAATATGGAAGTAGCGGAAGATCTTCTGAATATGTTTCCATTGTTTTCTGATCCCGGAAAAATCCCCGCAGGTCAGTGCCGCAGAATAAAGCATATACATGCTTATACCGATCCCCCAGTCATTTTCCACAAAGGGATGGGGATAGGCAAGCACTTCCTCCCGTGTACCGGTTTTCAGTACGCCGGAAAAAAGATTGCTTACATTGAAGTAACAGAGATAATAGGTTTTTCCGGTGAAGGGTTCCTTGCGTTCGTACAAATTATACATCTGCATGGTACGGATCTGTGACGGATCTTTGTAATATTTTTCCACCTCTTCCCGGGGCGGTTCCTCCACGATCAATTTATGATGGTCTGTAAGAAGAAGGGTATATTTCCTGTCCGGATCACAGGCAAGATCAATGCGTTTTTTCAGTTCTTCCGCCAGAAATTCCCGTTTTTCCTCCGGCATGAAGTTGAACATGGAGGAGGTATAGGCATAAGATTCCAGGATCGCTCCGGGATAGGCATAACTCTGCCATGTATCCGGAAAACGGCTTTCAAATTCAAAGTAATCTTCCAGACCGTCAGCAAGGATCTTTTCCGCTTCCGAATCTTTTTCCCGCAGGGGGAATTTCCGGTAGGAGGGGAGCAGTTTTACTGTATAGGAGGAGTTTTTACCGTAATACCCGCAGAAGGGACCGTATTTGGTGGGATAACGGAAATCATTTGCCCCTTCCGGGAGTTTATCTTCGCATCCCAATGCAAGCATGGGGGGGAGGGGGGCAATATAAAGAGGAGCGGTATTCCAGGCATCCGTATAAGTTTTATATTCAAATTTCTGTACGATCCGGGTAACTTTTTCCTTATAGTCGTTGCGGTAATATTCTTTGCAGTTTACCGGAACAGCAAGGGATACCCGGGACCAGAAACGGCATTTTTCCAGAATTTCTGCAAGGAATTTCTCGTCCGCAGGGTCGGTTTTATCCAGACTTTCAATGCCGGAAGGTGTAAGAGTCGTCATCCTGCGGCAGCCGTAAAGAAGAATGGAACTCAAACGGTTTTCTTTATTGCGGATGAATTCCACTTTGGCGGGGGGGGCATCCACGATCACAAGCAGAGGGATATCCGGGTATTCGGTACTGCCGAAAAGAAGGAAAAAGTTTTCCGGAAGAGTGCCGGAAAATTCTGCAAGGGAGGCAACTTCATTGGAGGTAAGGATATATTGATAGTTCCCGGAAAATTCCAGACGGCTTATTTTCATGGGATCATTTATGTCTTTTGCATCATATTCTGTAACGATCCCGCCGAAGCCCACAGAGGCAAGGAAGGAGGTTCTTCCCCGTTTCCAGTTTATTGCCATGTGACTTATTACTTTATACTCATCATATTGCGCTTCTTCCTCTTTTGTCAGAACTCCCATGGATTCTTCCTGAAGAAGACTGTATCCCCACAGATAGGGCTTTTTGTATCTGGGGTCGCCGCAGAGAAACATCTTGTTGACCGAGCCGAACTGTGTCATGGCGCAATCCGGAAAACCGGCAGCTTTGACAAAACCGAATCTTCCGGGGTTGTTATCAAAACCTGCCCCTTTCCGCATCCCTTCAATGGAAATATCTTCCACCGGGGCGGGGTACTCTTTTGCCGGGAACGATATGGTGCTTTTATATTTTGCTGCAGGAACAGCTTTTTCCACTCCGATCAGGGAAAGGACAAATCCGGCAAGTCCACATTCGCCGGGAGTCAGTTCGCAGAGAATGGAATTTTCCCCTTTGATAAAATGCTGACGCAGTCCGTGACGCTGATTGAATTTTGCAATATAAAAATCCACGATCTTTGTCACATCTTCTCCGCAAAGAGTAAAAAGAACGGGATCATCCGGTACATAATAGCGTTTTTCTTCCCACAGAAGGATATAATCCCCCTCTTCTTCACACTCAAAAACACATTTTGCAAGGACTTTTTCCCCGTTGCGGGATATTTCCTGCCAGGAGGTGAGCTTTCTTTCTGCATCAAAATCGTAATAATATACTCCGGTCATCTTTTCCTCTCTTTTTTCAGGATTTTTGAACAGATCCATTTTATAAAAAAACTCTTTTTACACACTTAATATAGTGTAAAAAGAGCTGCTTTCCAACAGGAAAAGAAGGTATATTTCCGGGAAAATGATGTATAATCTGCCCGGGAGGAGCCCGGAGGCAAGTTTTTCAGAATTTTTCGTTATCCATAAATTCCTTCAGGGCATCCTTCCAATGGGGCATGGGGGGCAGACCGGCAAGTTTCAACATCCTCTTTTCCAGTCTTGAATTGGCGGGCCGTGGTGCGGGTCGGGGAAATTCCGCCGTGGTACAGGGCAGCACTTTCTGGTCTTTTCCCGCAAGCAGGAAGATCTCTTTTGCAAAGTCATACCAGGAGGCTTCGCCTTCACAGGTAAGGTGGAAAGTTCCTGCAAGAGATCTTTTCATAAGAATGTTGCGCAGCATTCCTGCTACCGCAAGCGTGGAGGTGGGATTGCCGATCTGGTCGGAAACCACTTTCAGAAATTCTCTTGAACCATCCGCAAGAGCCATCATGGCATGAACAAAACTCGGTCCGCCTTCCCCGTAGAGCCAGGAGATCCGGCAGATCACATGGTCGGGACAAAGCTGCCGGATCATCTCTTCCCCGGAAAATTTACTCTGACCATAGATCGTTCTGCCTCCGGAAGGACGGTCAAATTCATGGTATGGACGGTCAAGAGTTCCGTCAAATACATAATCTGTGGAGATGGCAATAAGCCGTATCTTCTGCCGGAAACAGGCAGATGCCACATTGGCAGAGCCGAGTGCATTCAATTTGAAAGCAAGATCAATTTCACTTTCACACTTATCAACCTGGGTCATTGCTGCACAATGGATCACGGTATCCGGGGCTGCGGAGGCAAGAAAACGGTCAAATGCCTCTGCATCGGTAATGTCCGCTTCCGGAAGGTCGGCGATCACAAGCTCACAATCAGAAAATACCTTCTGCAAAGTGCGTCCCAGCATCCCTTTACCGCCGGTGATAAGGATCTTCATACAAGATACTCCTTCTTTTCATAATCAAAGAGTTCCGCATCTTTAAGCAGCGGGTTTTTCATATCCTTTGCAGAAAGATTCCACAACTCTTTTTCCAGTTTCCAATCGATTCCCAGGAACGGATCATCACAGGCGATCCCCCGTTCATGGGTGGGGGCATAAGTATTGTCGCATTTATATGCGAAGACCGCTTCATCACTCAATACGGCAAAACCGTGGGCAAATCCCCTGGGAACAAACAACTGTCTCTTGTTTTCCCCGGAAAGTTCCACAGCCACATATTTGCCGAAAGTGGGAGAGCCTTTCCGGATATCCACTGCCACATCCAGTACCGTTCCCCGGATCACCCGGACAAGTTTTGCCTGTGTATAAGGGGGCATCTGATAATGCAAACCCCGCAGAACACCTCTGGTGGAACAGGATTCATTGTCCTGAACAAAGTTACAGCAGATCCCGGCTTCCTCATAATTTTTCCTGTTCCAGGATTCAAAAAAGTACCCGCGTGCATCTCCGAAGACTTTGGGTTCGATGATCCGGACCCCGTCAAGTAAAGTAGGTATGATATTCATTTTTTTCCTTTGAAAGATTATTCCGCAAGGAGATTGCGGATATATTGTCCGTACGAAGTTTTTGCAAGGTCATTACTGATCTGCAGTAATTCCTCCTTTGACATCCAGCCATTGTTGCGGGCGATCTCCTCCAGACATGCCACCTGCAATCCCTGTCTTGTTTCAATGGTGCGGATAAAGTTGCCCGCATCCAGCATACTGTCATAAGTACCGGTATCCAGCCAGGCGTAACCTCTGCCCAGCCGTTCCACGGAAAGAAGACCTCTTTGCAGATAGATACTGTTTACAGCAGTGATTTCCAGTTCCCCTCTTGCAGAAGGTTTGATATGTTTTGCAATATCCACAACATTATTATCGTAAAAATACAGACCCGTTACCGCATAATGGGATTTGGGGTTTGCCGGTTTTTCTTCAATGGATACCGCTTTGAAATCCCTGTCAAATTCCACAACTCCGAACCGTTCCGGATCACTGACATAATATCCGAATACCGTCGCCCCTTCTTTTTTACCGGCAGCTTTCTGAACAAGGCTCTGGAGATTTGCCCCGTAGAAAATATTGTCTCCCAGCACCAGTGCCACAGGCTCATTTCCTATGAACTTTTCTCCTATGAGAAATGCCTGGGCAAGTCCCTCCGGACGGGGTTGTACCTCATAGGTAAGGCGGATACCGAAACGGGAACCGTTGCCCAGAAGTTTCCGGAAGGATGCCTGATCTTCCGGAGTGGTTATGATCAGGATCTCCCGGATGCCGGCAAGCATAAGCACGCTCAGAGGATAATAGATCATGGGTTTGTCATAAACGGCAAGGAGCTGCTTGGAAACTCCCATTGTAACAGGGTGAAGGCGTGTGCCCGCCCCGCCTGCAAGTACGATCCCTTTCATTTTCTCTCCTTTATTCGTTTCCTGTTCCCAGCCGTTCCATTTTATAGGAACCGTTCAATACATTGGCGCACCAGGAATTTTTGTGTTCCAGATACCAGAGGACAGTTTTTCTCATGCCGCTTTCAAAAGTTTCTTCCGGTTTCCATCCGAGTTCCCGCATGATTTTAGAGGGATCTATGGCATACCGCAGATCGTGACCGGGACGGTCTTTGACATGGATGATCTGCTCTTTATAGCTTTTTCCATCCTTCCTGGGGGATAGTTCATCCAGAAGTTCACAGAGAAAGTTCACCACTTCCATATTGGTCTTTTCATTATGTCCCCCGATATTGTAGGAACTGCCCGCCTCTGCCCCGGTTGCAACAAGATACAGGGCTTTTGCATGATCCTCCACATAGAGCCAGTCCCGGATCTGCAAGCCCGCCCCGTAGACCGGCAGTTCTTTTCCGTCCAGAGCGTGAAGGATCATAAGGGGGATCAGTTTTTCAGGGAAATGGTAAGGCCCATAGTTATTGGAACAGTTGGTGATGACAGACGGAAGGGCGAAGGTACGCATCCATGCTCTGACAAGATGATCGCTGGCAGCTTTGCTTGCGCTGTATGGGGAACTGGGGGCGTATGGAGTATCCTCACGGAAAAAGTCTTCCGGTCCTTCCAGATCACCGTAGACCTCATCGGTGGAGATGTGATGGAAGCGGAATTTTGCTTTTTTCTCCTCCGGAAGGAGCTGGAAATATTTTCTTGCACATTCAAGAAGAGTGTAGGTTCCTACTATATTGGTCCGGATAAATTCTCCGGGGCCGTCAATGGATCTGTCCACATGGGATTCTGCTGCAAGATGCATGATGATATCCGGCTGAAATTCCTGTATTACCGCATGAATGGCAGCACTGTCACAAATATCCGCTTTCCGGAAAAGAAAACGGCTGTTATCTGCCACCGGTGCAAGGTTTTCCAGATTGGCGGCATAGGTAAGTTTATCTACAACGCAAACATGATCTTCCGTATTCTGAATGATATGTCTGACTACTGCGGAACCTATAAAACCTGCCCCCCCCGTAACAATGATTTTGTGTGTACTCATCACCTTTCTCCTCA
>JAFVRL010000380.1 GCA_017504325.1 Lentisphaeria bacterium
CACCGGAGATGTTCAGCGATAAAGTAAGTGTCATGGAAGAACTTACCATCAAGTTCTCCAAAGCCATCGAAAAGATCATCAATATCCGTGCCGCAGTACGTCTTATGCCCCCCAACTCCATCCCCAGAAGTGAAGGTAAAGCCAAACGGGTGGTGGATAAACGGGAACTTGACAAGTAACTATCAACCGCAGAAAAATAAAAAAGGAGCAGAAAATGAAATTTATCCAGCTTTCCATTTTTATCGGACATAACAGTCCCGGAGCATTGAACGACGCCTGTCAGATCCTCGCAGGAGCCGAGATTGATCTTTCCACACTGACCCTTGCCGATACCAAAGAATTCGGAATTTTGCGTCTGATCACCAAAGACTGGGAAAAAGCCAAAGTCCTTTTGAGCAAAGCAGGGTTCATGGTACAGACCACGGAAGTGGTGGCACTCCTTGTGGATCACAAACCCGGCGGCATGTGCGGCATACTGGATACTCTTGCTAAAAACAATATCAATGTGGAATATCTTTACGCCTTTGCCACTCCTATTGCGGGAAATGCCGTGGTAGTATTCCGCTTTGACAATCCGGATGAAGCCATTGCAAAACTTACGGAAAAAGGCGGGGACAATATCCGTTTTGTCTCCCCCGGCAAGATCTTCGGAACGGAACAGGCATGAGCATTATAAACATACAAGCAAAAATATAAGGATATAAAACATGTCATTTCTGGATGAAAAATACCTTCTGGGCAGCGAGACGGCTCTTGCCCTTTTTGAAACCGTGAAAAACCTTCCCGTAGTGGATGTTCACAATCACGCCAATGTGGCGGAGATCGCCGCCAATGACAATTACAAAGATCTGTGGCAGGTATGTGCCGCAACCGACCACTATGTCTGGGAAATGCTGCGCAAGCGTTCTGTACCGGAAGAAATGATCACCGGTAAAAATGTGTCCAACAAGGAAAAATTCATGACGCTTGCCAAAGTATTTCCGGAGTTTATCGGAAACCCTGTGTACGAATGGGTACATCTGGATCTCCGCAGAGGTCTGGGAATGAAAAATGCCATCCTCGATGAAAACACCGCAGAAAACATCTGGAACGAATCCCTGAAGATCCTTGCCACCGACAATAAACGCCCCCAGGGGCTGGTAAAGGAACAGAATATTGAATTGATGTGCTCTACCGACGATCCTGTCGATCTTCTGGGTGAACACAAAGAAGCCAATGCAGCTTTCGGCAGAACCGTCATCCGTCCCACCTGGAGACCGGATAAGGCTGTAAATATTTTTGCCGCCACCTGGAACGAATATATCGGAAAGCTGGAAAAACGGTTCAATGCCACCATCAATTCTGTGGATGAACTTGTGGAAGTTCTGAAAGCCTCCCATAAATACTTTGAAGAAAATGGTGCAGTAGCCTCCGACCACGGGATCGAATATCCTCTTTCCGGTGATGCAACAAAAGAACAGGCGGAAAGTGCCTTCAAAAAGGCAAGAAGCGGCAAAGCCCTTACAAGAGCCGAGATCGACGACTACATGTCCTATATCTCCGTAAAGATCGCAGAAATGGATGCGGAATCCAACTGGGTGTTCCAGATGCATATCGGAGCTGTCCGTGACATCAGAAGTTCTCTCTTCAATACACTGGGACCGGACTCCGGAGGAGATGTATCCGATCACATGGTCAATATCGTTGCTCCTCTGGGCAGATTCCTTGATAAACTTGACGGCAAACTCAAAGTTGTCCTCTATTGTCTTGATCCCCACCATCAGAGCGACCTTGCCACCGTTGCCCGTGCATTCGGGGCAAAAGTGCGTCTGGGTTCCGCCTGGTGGCTCAATGATACCCCCATCGGTATGAGAAGACAGCTGGAATACATCGGTAGTGTGGATCTTCTCTACAATTTTGCCGGCATGGTCTCTGATTCCCGGAAGATCCTTTCCTATTCTTCCCGTTTTGAAATGTTCCGCAGAGTGCTTGCCGATGTTGTTGCCCAGCATGTATTGCGCGGACAGTTCCCCGCTTCTGCAGCAGAAAAACTCATGCGGCAGATGTGCTATGACGGTCCGAAAGAGTTTTACGGTATCTGATTTACAACTAATATAACCATTTTCTGCGGGACAATTTTGTCAAATGACCGCAAAATAACTTAAAGGAGTGAAAAATGGAAATCATCATCATGAAAACAGCCGAACAGGCTGAAAAACTTGCCGCACAGATCATTGCTGACGCCCTGATCGAAAAACCCAATCTGACTCTCGGTCTTGCCACCGGTGCCACCATGGAAAACCTCTATCACAAACTTGCTGACATGAATCAGAAAGGTGAACTGGATTTCTCCCTCTGCAAGACCTTCAATCTGGACGAATATGTGGGACTTCCTGCAGAAGATCACAACTCCTACCGCTACTACATGAACTATCATCTTTTCGACCGCATCAATATCGACAAACGCAATACCCATCTGGAAAACGGCGTTGCCGAAGATCTGGAATTTGAATGTGCCGAATATGAAAGACTCATGGAAGAAGCAGGCGGCGTTGACCTTCAGCTTCTGGGTATCGGTCTTTCCGGTCACATCGGTTTCAACGAACCCACCTCCTCCTTCTCCTCCCGTACCAGAGCAGTGAACCTCACCCCTGTCACCATGACACAGAACGGTCCCTATTTCGATCCTGCCAAAGGCGAAAAGATGCCCAATCGCGCGCTCACCATGGGTGTAGGTACTGTCCTTGATGCAAAACGCCTTCTCATGCTTGTTACCGGCGAAAGAAAAGCAGATATCATCGCTGCTGCTCTTGAAGGCCCCATGACCAGCATGATCTCCGGTTCTGCCATTCAGCTGCATCCTGACTGTACCGTTATCGTTGACGAAGCAGCCGGTGCAAAACTGAAACTCAAAGACTATTATGAGTCTGCATTCAAAAACGATCCCAAATGGGCAAAATATCAGAACATCTGATCATTGTTTCTGATATAAAAAAGACAGCTGCCGCCAACCGGAAGGTTGCGGCAGTTTTTTTATTTCAGAGAGGGGAAAAATAATGAACGACCTGCAAATCTGTCATAACGGCACTGACAGTCTGCTGCTTTATCGTGGGGGTGTTTTACAGATTTTCATCCCGGAAGTCCCGCAGATCGGGCATGGGTTTCAAATTGAAGCAGATACGGGAAATACACTCATCAAAGTTTTCCCGTCCGCTTAAAATATCAATTTCCACACGCAGAAAAACGACCGGAAGATCCCGTCTGTCCAGTCTGGGCATACGCACCGCATCTTTTTCAGTGGTAACGATCATTTCCGCCCCGGCTTTTTTCGCATCGTTCACAAAGTCGATCATCTCCTGCTGATGGTATCTGTGATGGTCGGCGAAATGCCGTTCCAGTACGATATTGCCTCCCAGTTCGGAAAGGAAACCGTTGAAAGAGGCGGGATTGGCAATAGCGGAAATGGAGGCGACCTTCTTTCCGTTCAGTTCAGCCAGATCCATACGCTTTTTCCGGTCAAACACCTCTTCCAGATATTTGGGACGGTGACAACATTCAATGATCTCCGCATGATGATTCTGACGCTGAAGAAATGTTTTCAGATGCCGTAATTTAGGAGAACCATCGGATTTGGTAAGAAAGATATAATCCGCCCGCTGGATATTCTTGATGGGTTCCCGGAGCAATCCTCTGGGCAGCACATGGTGATTGGAAAAGGGATCGGTGGAATCCACCAGCAGGATATTGATATGGGGACGCAGTTTGAGATACTGGAATCCGTCATCAAGGATAAGGGTATCTGTGCCGAATTCATCAATGGCATAAAGACCGGATTTTACCCTGTCCTTATCCACGATGACCGCCACATTTTCCAGATTGGAGGCAAGCATAAAGGGTTCATCGCCTGCACTCACGGAATTGAGAAGAAGATTTTTTCCATCGGAGACCACCCGGGGAGGCACTTCATTTTTCCGGGAAGAAAATTTCCTTGCGATTTTATCCAGAAAAGATCTGTCTTTACTGCGGTAGCCCCGGCTGAGTATCGCTACTTTCCTGCCTTTTTTGCTCAAAGTCCGTGCAAAGACCTCCACCACCGGAGTCTTTCCCGTTCCGCCGCAAGTCACATTACCGATACTGACCACAAGACAACCGATAGCACGGAAACGGATCACCCGTCTGTCGTACATCCAGATCCTTGTCTGCACCGCTCTGCGGTAAAGCCGGGATGCAAGAAACAGGATACCTTTGAAAGCATTTCCTGCAAGATCATGTCTTCTTTCGTGAATGATCTCCAAAAAAAACTGTTCCGCTTTTTCTCCCAGTTCCCGGATGTTCATAATCGATTATTCCTGTCTTTTCCAATTTTTCTTTGATAAATACATAATATATTCCCTGTTTATGCAATATTCAACTTGAATTTTATTCTTTTTAGTGCTATCTTACCATATTATGGCGAATATGAAGAACATGTGCCACAGGTTGAAAGCGGTGGATAGAGGAGTTTTTATGCTGATAAAATATACAGAAACAAGACAAGGATTTGATTTTTCCCGTCTTTCTGTGCCCGCCTCTTTCCGCCATCTGTTCAGAAAATTCCTGTATTTATTCATATTTCTTTCCCCTGCCCTGCTTCTTGTCTCGTGTACATCTTTTGAAGCAGGCAGCGACAAACGCCTTTCTGAATTGGCTGCCCACATGATCAAACATACCGGAGGACAGATCTCTGCGATGATGATGGTGGAACCTGTCCGGGCATCGGATGGACTTGCCATAAAAATTGCAGGAAGGGAAGTCGCCTTTTATAAGTATGATCTTACTCTTCCGAAAGCAAAAAAGAAATATGAACATGTCAGGGCGCACAAGGCAGTCTATATCAGCGGAGTGCGTTTTGATGCAGAGATCAATGGGCCTTTTATGATGATCGACCACACAAAAAATTTGAAGCGGCAGGAACTTATCAAAGCATTTCATGATTTCAGGTAGTTCCAGGTCTTTTCTTATTTGAAGATTCCGGGAGTTTTTTTATAAAGGTGCATATTGTTTTAAATATTTTTTCAGGGGAAGTTTCCCCGTATTTTCAATAAAAAAGTAAAAGTAGAGTAAAAGTAAAAAGTAAAAGTACTGGTGATCCTGTTTTCAAATCCCAGTTTTGGGAGTAAAGATCAAACGGGATCAGAAAAAGTGAAAGGTAGAAAAATGGCAGTAAAGAAATGTGCCGCAAAGAAAACCGCATGTAAAAAAGCGGCAGCAGCCAAATGTGCAAAGAAGAGTACGACGGACATGAAGAAATATGTCTATCTCTTCGGAAAAGGAATGACAGAAGGGGATGCTTCCATGAAAAACCTTCTGGGGGGAAAAGGGGCAAACCTCGCTGAAATGGCAAACCTCAACATGCCCGTTCCCGCAGGTTTCACCATTACAACAGAATGTTGTGTGGACTATTTCAAAGAAGGGATGAAATATCCCGCCTCTCTGGAAAAAGCCGTGAAAGAAGCCGTGAAAATGGTGGAAAAAAATATGGGGATGAAGTTCGGTGATCCCTCCAATCCTCTTCTGGTCTCCTGCCGTTCCGGAGCAAGATCCTCCATGCCCGGCATGATGGAAACCGTCCTCAATGTGGGGCTTTCCTCCAAAACCATTCCCGGACTTATCAAACGCACCGGCAATGAAAGATTTGTTTACGATGCTTACCGCCGTCTTATTATGATGTATTCCGATGTGGTGATGGAAAAGGCCGAAGGCATCGAACCGGATGTTGAAAAAGGCGGTATCCGTAAACAGCTGGATGATCAGATGGCTGCTCTCAAAGCAAAAAAAGGCTATACTTCTGATACAGATCTTACCGTTGCAGATCTGAAAAAACTTTGCACAGACTTCAAGAAAACCGTGAAAAAAGTCCTGAAAGCCGACTTCCCGGATGATGCGGAAGAACAGCTCTGGGGCGGTATCGGTGCCGTATTCAAAAGCTGGAATGGAAAAAAAGCCGTTGCCTACCGCAGGATTGAAGGGATCCCGGATGACTGGGGAACTGCTGTAAACGTACAGAGTATGGTATTCGGAAATATGGGTGACAGCTCCGCTACAGGAGTAGCCTTCACCCGTGACCCTGCAACTGGCGATAACCGTTTCTACGGGGAATGGCTGGTCAATGCACAGGGGGAAGATGTGGTGGCAGGAACCCGTACCCCCAATCCTCTCAATGACGATACAAAAAATGAAAAGAATAAAAACCTCAAATCCATGCAGGAACTTCTGCCGAAGATCTACAAGGAACTTTGTGCCATCCGTTCCAAACTGGAAAAACATTACCACGATATGCTGGATATTGAGTTCACCATTCAGGAAGGCAAACTTTACATGCTCCAGTGCCGCGTTGGAAAACGTACCGGTACTGCCGCATTGAACATGGCAATGGATATGCTGGATGAAGGCATGATCGACGAAAAAACTGCCGTATGCCGTGTCAGCACCAATCAGCTGGATGAACTTCTCCACCCCATTCTTGACCCCAAAGCGGAAAAGAGTGCATCTCTTGTCATTACCGGACTTCCCGCAGGTCCCGGCGGTGCTGTGGGCAAGATCGTCTTCACCTCTGAAAAGGCTGTTGCACTTGCCGCCAAAGGCATCAAGACCATTCTGGTGAGAGAAGAGACCAATCCGGAAGACGTGGAAGGTATGCGGGCCTCTGACGGTATCCTTACAGCCAGAGGCGGTATGACAAGTCATGCTGCTCTCGTCTGCCGCGGCTGGGGCAAATGCTGTATCGTCGGTGCCGACGGTATGCAGATCGACGAAGTTGCCGGAACTTTCAAAGCTGGTAAATATACCTTCAAAGAAGGCGATATCATCTCCCTCAACGGTACAAGAGGTTATGCTTATGCCGGGGAAGTCGCCACTATGGATTCCAGCGAAAATCCCAGATTCCAGAAATTCATGCGTCTTGCAGATTCCTTCCGTAAACTGGGCGTGCGTGCCAATGCGGATACTGCGGAAGATGCGGCTCTGGCAAAGAGTTTCGGAGCGGAAGGCATCGGTCTTTTCCGTACAGAACACATGTTCTACGGCAAAGGCGCGGCAAAGCCCCTTTTTGCTCTGCGCAAGATGATCCTCTCCTCCTCTCTGGAAGAACGGGAAAAAGCTCTCAAAGATCTCTTCCCCTTTGTGAAGAACGATGTGAAGAGTACCCTCAAAGCCATGAAAGGATGTTCTGTCACCATCCGTCTCCTTGACCCCCCGCTGCATGAATTTGTACCTCACAGTGCCGATCAGCAGAAGGAACTTGCCAAGGCGATCGGGATTTCTCTTGCCGACTTGCAGAAGCGTTCCGAAGCTCTCAAGGAAAGCAATCCCATGATGGGGCATCGTGGAGTGCGTCTGGGTATCACCTATCCGGAAGTAACCAAAATGCAGGCTTGTGCCATTTTTGAAGCTGCTTGCGAACTTGCCAAAGAAGGCATCAAATGCAAACCGGAGATCATGGTTCCTGTGGTATGCGATCCCAAAGAATTGCAGAATCAGAAAGTCATTATCGCCCATGCGGCAGAGGAAGTGGCAAAGAAATTCAAAGTCAAAAAGATCTCCTACCTTCTCGGTACCATGATCGAGATCCCCCGTGCAGCCATTCTCGCAGGCGATATGGCAAAGGAAGCGGACTTCTTCTCCTTCGGTACCAACGACCTAACCCAGATGACATTCGGTTTCAGCCGTGACGATGTGGGTGGATTCCTGGGAGATTATGTGGGTAAGAAGATCCTTCCCGCCGACCCCTTCCAGACTATTGATACGGAAGGAGTGGGTTTCCTGGTGAAACACGCTCTTACCGAAGGCAGAAAGACAAATGCTGCCCTCAAGATCGGTATCTGCGGTGAACAGGGCGGAGAAGCAAGAAGCGTGGAATTCTGCCACAATGCAGGACTTTCCTATGTCTCCTGCAGTCCCTTCCGTGTTCCCCTTGCCCGTCTGGCGGCGGCACAGGCTGCCATTAATGAAAAGAAATAAGGATTAAAGGGAAAAGGTAACTTTTCCCCCTTTTATCTTTACAAAAAAGCGGATCAATTTTTTTGATCCGCTTTTTTATTTTCTCCGTACCCGTCCGTACCCGTCCGTACCTATCCGTACGTCTCCGTACTCCTGAAAAACTCCATTGTCCTGCGGACAGTTTCTTCCAGAGAAAGGGAGGAAGGCGTATTCAATTCCAGACGGATGCGGGAAATATCCGGCACATATATATCAATAGCAGTTCCCGGAACATACTTTTTTTCCGTAATGATCTTTCCGGAAAAATCCTCTCCGCATTGTGCCGTAATCTCCGCCAATTCTCCGATGCTTACCGCTTCATCCGATCCCACATTATAGATCCTGCCGGAAGCTGTTTTACTTTCTGCCAACAGCAGAAGCACCTTTACCAGATCCCCGGAATACATGAAAGAACGGACGGCAGTACCGTCGCCTTTGATAACAATATCCCGTCCATGCAGTACATCGGAAATAAAATTGCCAATGGCAAAATGAGTGTTCAATTCCATAAACTCACCGGCAAAGGCAAAGCATCTGGCGATGACACAGGGGACACCGGAAAGGATGCACATTTCCTCTGCTTCTTTTTTTCCCATCCCGTAGGGTTCACAGGGATTTAACGGCATATCTTCACTTTGGATCTCTGTAAGTCTTCTTCCGTAAACAGCCCCGGAACTCACAAAAAGCAACTTTTCCAAACGGGGATTTTTCTTTGCAAAAGAGAGGATATTTTCTGTTCCTTTACGGATAATATCGTAAGTATCCCTTTCCGTCACATCTCTTCCGAAGGAGGCGGCACCATGGATAATAAGATCATAATCGTATTCCTTACAGGAAAAATTTCTTATATCACAGGAAAGAAAAGAAAGATTCTTATTCTTCCCCAGATGCGGAAAAAAAGAAAGGAGCTTTTCCGGATTTCTGGAAAGAAGGGTGATTTTATTGCGTTCCGCGAGATATGGAGCATGATAAAAGATGTTTTTTCCGAAAAAACCGCTGCATCCGGTCATCAGGATCTTTTTTCCTTCAAGCATTTTTATCTCATTTCCAGTTGTATTTTTTTCTTTTTTCTGCAAAAATATCCACAGTAACAGAATCAATATTATCTCTTGTGTAATGGGCACTATTGCAGATACTGCAATTTTTACAGGAGGAATTTTCATGCTTTCTTCTCTCAAGCTGCATCTTCTGAAAAGAGAAAAATTCCTCCCCTTCCCAAAGTTCCTGTAAGGATTTTTCCTCTATGTTCCCCAGATTTGTTCCGCCGATAAAGTCCACACAGCAGGGGGAAACATCTCCATTGGCACGCACAGCCATTGTGGTAAAAGCCATGGGGCAAACGGCGGCATTATTGGAATCTTCTGCCATGATCTTTTCGGCTTTTTCCAGATCTTTTCCGTAATATTCCCCGAGAAAATCCGAATTTTCCACCTTGATCCAGCCATGGGGTTTATCCAGATAGAGTTCATCGGCAGCATCCTTGAAATATTCCATAAAAAGACAATTTTCCTCTTCAAAGGAATCCAGCATCTTTGCTCCCACAAAAGGCTTGGAGCTATTAGCATTCTTCCGTACTTCCAGTAAGGTAAAAAGATTATTGCGGATCATTTCCGGAGTGAAAGTGCTTGAAGTTACTTTCCTGTGATTTTCCACATCCGCCCCGTAAATGGAAACCCGTAAATAATCCAGCCCCGCATCCACAAGTTTTTCAGACTTTTCCCTTGTAAGCAAACTCACATTGGAAGTTGTTTCAATGCGTTCCGCCACATCCGCAGTCTTTGCCATACGCACCATCTCACAGAAATCAGGATTCATAAACGGTTCGCCGTAAATACTCAATTTCAGCACTTTGATTTTTGGTCCCTGCCACTCTTTCAACTGGGAAAGCACCTTTTCAAAACGGCTTAAAGGCATATTCATACGGGTCTTTGTAAAGTAATTATCCCCTTTCAAACGCTGGAAACATTGCAGACAGCGGA
>JAFVRL010000381.1 GCA_017504325.1 Lentisphaeria bacterium
CTTCAATGACGGGGCGGCGGAAATTCTGGCCAAAGTGGAATCGTTCAATCCCGGCGGCAGTATCAAAGACCGGGTGGCACTTGCAATGATTGAAGCTGCCGAGCGCGACGTTCTCACTATGGTGGGGACCCGTCCCCGGAAGGTGGCAAAAGGCGGTATGATGCATGAAGGTTTCCCCGGGTGGAGCTGGTATTATTTCACCAATAAAGGGCCTTTTGTAAAACAGAAGGAGGGATATCCCCTTCATTTGGATGTGCAAGGGTATCTGAACAGAGTCAATGAGGGGAAAGCTCCTGACTTCATTACTGTGCAGTTGGGGGTCAATGATGTTTTCGGCAGAGATGATTTCCGTCTGCCCTCTGTTCTCAAGGCGGTGGAGCAGCGTATGGATAAACTTGTCTCCGAATTGCGGAAATGCGCCCCGGATGCGGTTATTGCTCTGGCTTATCCTACTCCGGCATCTGTAAACAGAGATATGACAAAAACCAAACTTACAGCGGCAGTCTGGCGTTATCAGCAGAACCTTTTTGAATATAATTATCTTTTGCAGAAAAAGTTTACCGGGAAAAACAATGACAGAAAGATCCTGCTTGTTCCGGTCGGTACCTCACTGGATTGTGAAAAAAACTTTGATGTGAAAGATCATGTCCACCCCACGGTTGCCGGCGGTAATCAGTTGGGGGATGCCCTTTATGCCTTTTTGAAGTATCAGATGAGTATTAAAAAATGAATGTGGAAAGACTTGTCCGTAAACAGGATTTTTATTCGGACCGCAGCGGAACAGATTTCCGTGACGGATTTATGCTGGGCAACGGGGATCTGTGTGCTTTGGCAAGTGTTCCCGCCCATCTGGAATATGTATTCAATAAAGTGGATGTGTTTGATCCCACTACAGAAGAAGTATTGCTGGACAAAATTATGCCCCATAAGGAGTTTCTGAAAAAGATCTCTTCCATGGAGCCTAAAAATACTCTTTTTCTGGAAGAAGAGGAAAATTGTCCTCACTGGGGCAAACGGCATAAAGATACCATTAGTGCTGCTGTCCTGAAATTCCGGTTCTGGAGGGGATGCGGCTGGAATGCTCCGGGGATCCCGCTTGTGACGAGACATCTTTCTCTGTATGACGGATTGCTGGAGGAAAATGTCCGGTACCATGATCTTCATGCAGATATTGAAATGTTGATTCCCCGGGAGACCGCATTATGCTGTATGAGGGTCACGGAAAAAGATCATCCGGAAAGAAGTCATGTCCTCGAACTTGTCCGGCCGCAGAATATTCTTCTTGATGATGTGAAATGGTATAAAAAGGAAGAAAATATCCTTGCTTTTTCACAGAAACTGCCCGGGAAAAAATATTCTTACGCTTTTGCCATGAAAGTGTGTCCCCGTAACGGGGGAAGTCCGGCAAAGATTTCCGGTACTCTTTTTACCGGAACGGAAATGGTACAGCAGGGGGATTTCGATCTTTTTATTTCTGTCAAAAGTTCCCTGCATGAAAAAGATCCCCTTGCCGCAGTCCTTGCGGAAGTCGGAAACGGCGCGGAAAAAGGGTATGAATACTGGAGAGAGAGCAACAGGCAATTCTGGCACAGTTACTGGGATAATGCCTATGCTGATTTCGGCAAATACAAAGAGATCCAGAAATATTATACTTTCAGTTTGTACGAGATCGCCTGTATTTACGGAAAGCCCCCCATGCCCGGTTTGAACGGAATGAGTTATGGACCTCTGGATGAACGCAATGCGGGATTGTCCAGTCAGGGATATACCCATGACCAGAATGCCCAGATCCCTGCTCTGGCGTTTTTTCCCTCCAACAGGGTGGGGTTTATTGAGGTTCTTGCTGATACTTATCTTGCCGGACTTAAAGAACTCAAAAGACATACAAAGAAACTTTTTGACTGTGACGGGGTCTTTCTGCCGCTTACCACCAATCAGTTGATGCGGGAATATCCTACAAGGTCGTACCGGTATTCACTTTGCGGAAGTGCTTATACGGGTACTGTTCTTGCCATGGCGTGGCAGTATTCCAGAGATGAGAAACTTTTGAGAGAGAAACTTTATCCGCTTTTGCGGGAGTTTGCCATATTTTATCAGAGTATTTTCCACAAGGGCGGAGACGGGATCTATCATTTGGATTGGAGTGTTACACCGGAGATCTTCACACTTACACGGGATGAAGCAGCTGCCACTTCCCTCTTCAAGAATGTATTGAAAACGGTTATTGAAGCGGCGCATCTTCTGAAAAAAGATAAAAAATATCTTCCCTTGTGGCAGGATCTTCTGGAAAATTATCCACCGGTACCTAAAACTCCCTCCGGAGCTTTCTGGTGCGGACCGGATGTGCCTTATGATCATTACTTTTTCGGCGGACATATCCTGTATCCTGCCTTTCCGGCGGAGATCTGTGACGATACCAACGCATTGAAAAAGACCATTGAACTTATTGAAAATGATGCAGTGGAACGCTCTTTTGCCGATTATAACGGCAAGTTCCACATGAACCATGATTGGAGTGCATTCCTGGTAACAGAGGCATATTTGCGTGCCGGCGAACAGAAAAAGGGCTGGGAGAGTCTTTTGCGTTTTCTGGAACTTTTTGCCAAGGAGAATGGACTTTTTGCCCACAATCCCATTTTGATCGGCGATATCGGGGAAACAGAAAAAAATGAAAGAAACAATATCAAAAGGATCGAGCGGGGCAGACGGGACTGCCGGGGCAAGATCCTTCTTTACTCTGATCCGGGTACTCCCCATCCTCCCTGTGTTACTCCCAATAAAGATGCCAAAAGAATGGCTCCGGCAGTACAGGAGGGCAACAGTGCCTTTCTTTTTCTTGCTTCGGAAGTCCTGTTGCAGAGTCATGGCGGCATCCTGCGGCTTTTTCCCGGTGTGCCGGATGATTTTACAGGCAGTTTTCAGTGTTTCCTTGCCCAGGGTGGGTTTGAGGTATCTGCCCGGATGAAAAAAGGAAAGATCACTGTAATAAAGATCAGGGCACTTGCCGGAGGTACTGTGGAAGTTTCCGGCAGGGGGATGGAAAGATTTTCTCTGACTTTGCGTAAAGGGGAATGTTATTTTTACAGAAGCCAAACTTGAATGCAGACTTTTCTTCTGTTATATTAATGAATAAAAACAAACAAAAAAGGATGAAATGACGATGTATATTGAATGTGATACCGGAAATAAACTTATAAAGATCCATGACGCGGAATGTAGAGATTTCACCGTCTTCGACAAG
>JAFVRL010000036.1 GCA_017504325.1 Lentisphaeria bacterium
AAAGATCTTGCAAAAGGGATCGTTACCATAGAAAACCATTACGCCTTTTCCACGTTGGAAAAATTGCTTTTCTTCTGGAATATCACCGCAAATGGAAAAACCATCCGGAGCGGACTTCTTCCCACGCCGGAAATCGCTCCCGGAAGTTCCGGGGAAATGGTCATAGACTTTGCTCCGGTAAAAAATCCTGATGCCAATACGGAATATTTCCTCAATATCGAAGTAAAGACCTCCTGTACCACCTCCTTTGCGGAAGCGGGATTTTCCATTACCTCCGCCCAGTTTGCCCTTCCGGTGAAAAAGGCAAAGACAATTTCTGTTCCCGCCATCCTTTCCGGAAAAGATAAAGTGGAGATCGACGAAACGGAATCCTCCTTCCAGATCGCCTCCGATGAAACATTCATCGAGATCGACAAACATCACGGAACCATCCACCAGTATCTTGTGGACAGTACCCCCGTAATGGATCACGGGCCTCTTCTGGGACTTTATCACGGTGAGATCGACAATGAGAAACTTCCCGGAAGAGTGGGGCCCGCCATGTGGCAGAGATTCCATCTGGATAAAGCATATTCCAATATCCGCAAAGTAAGCTGCGACAGGAAAAATGCCGCAATAAAAATCGAAACAAGAGTGGAAGTACCGGTCTATTCCTGGGGAGTCCTCTGCAATTATCTCTATAAATTCCACAATGACGGATCGTTCGATCTGGAAGTGGAAGGAGATTTTGAATTGAGAGAACTGGAAGGTGAAAACTTTTTCCTCCCCCGTATCGGTCTGGATCTCACATTGCCCTGCGAAATGGAAAATATCCAGTATTTCGGTCTGGGACCCGGGGAAGCATACTGCGACTCGAAAGAAGCACAGAAAGTGGGGCTTTACAAAGCTCCCCTGGAAGCATTGGAAACTTCCTATGTGTTCCCCCAGGAAAACGGCAACCGTCATCAGGTAAGAAGAGCCGCCTTCTATGATCTGCACAAGAGTGGTTTCCTTGTGAAAGGCAAAGATGATTTCTTTGATTTCTCCGCCCACCGTTACAGTATTGCGGCATTGAATAAGGCAAAACATCCTTATGAGATCGAAAGATCCGAAGAGATCCATTTACAGCTCAATCACAAAACAAGCGGGCTGGGTTCCAACTCCTGCGGCCCGGTTCTGGCAGAAAGATACAGCGTCAAACCCGGTCCCTTCAAATTCACCTTATCCTTCTTTGGATTCAAGGCGGGTGAATTAAGTGATCAGAACTTCTTTACCCTTATCTGATCTCCCGGAGGACTGCCGGAAATAATGACCCGCGGTTATGAGAGACTCAAAAACCCTCTTATAACCGCGGGTTGCTTTATGACAGGATTTCTGCTGTTACAGGATTTTCCCCTGTATCAGATCCGGCATATCAGCGTCCGAAATTGCAAAGATATCCGCCATCAATAAAATGGGTGCTTCCGGTAATGAAAGAGGATCTGTCAGAACAGAGATCCATTATAAAATCAACAACTTCCACAACTTCCGCCGCCCGTTTCAGGGGAGTAGGCATACCTGCCATACCGGGTCTGGTCAGCACCGGACCGGGAGCAACACATACAGCCCGGACATTATGGGGGGCACCGGCAAGGGCAAGCCCTTTTACAAATTGGAAAAGACCGCTTTTACTTGTCCCGTACATAGGTCCATACCCGGACGCCTGTACTCCGCTGACAGACCCCAGACAGATGATCACGCCATATTTCTGTTTCACCATTGCCGGCATACAGGCACGGGCGAAATAAACAGGACCTTTCAAATTCACATCCAGCCCCCAGTCAATGACCTCAATGGGCTGTTCATAGAAGGGATAATTGCTGTTGCAGCAACGGGGTTCATAACCGCCGGCAAAACAGAGAAGGAAATCTATCCGTTTGAAATTATCCAGTGCGCAGGCTGCGGCTTTTTCCGCATCGGCATAGCTTCTGACATCAGCAACCATTCCCAATGCCTTTCCGCCATTCTTCCGGATCTCTTCCACAGCTTCATTAATGGCATCCTTATTGATATCCACCAGTAAAACATTTGCCCCCTGTCCGGCAAACATTTTGGCTGCAAGAAGCCCCATACCGGAACCGGCACCGGTGATCACAGCAGTACGGTTCACAAATTCACCGCTGTCCAGTCTTTTTGCCGCACTTGCCCAGGGGGTACGGCTTCTCATAAAATCCAGTGCCTGTCTGACACTGGGTTGAACCTCCCCATCACGGCAGCGGACAAAGGTCATCAAACTGCCGTTGAGCAATGTTTCATAACGCTGGAATTTCCTGCCGTACTCTCCGCTGCAGACAAAAACAAAGGGGATGGGCAATTCCGCACAGAGTTTTTCAGAGATCTCTCTGCTTATCAGATACTCTTCCTGCGTATTGCAGTGAAAGACTGCTTTGGAAATATTTACGCCCCGTTCATAATGGGCATGAAAATATTTTAAGGTCTCCTCCATACTGCATGGTTTTGCCACATGGGAGGACATAAGGACGCTTGCTCCTTTTTCCCGGAGAGTGCTGATAAAATTCTTCTGTTTTTCCACGGCTTTTTCATCGAAAGCAAGTTCACCTTCCGTTTTGGCAAAAAGATCCCCCATCACATCGACGATACTTGCCCCTTCCTCTGCCGCCATAAGCAGATATTCCGCTCTTGTTTCATCGGAAATATGTTCTGTTTTGGCACTGCGGTAGCAACAAACATAACTTTCCACCCGGCAGCAGGCAGCAAGGATCTTTCTGAAACATTCCCGTGTAAAATACTGTTCTTCCAGACCGTCAAGATCTATAACCACACCATGCGCGCCCTGTGCCTCAAACTGTTTGATGTTTTCAATCAGAGTTTCCGGGGTGGGATGTTTGTCGCATATACCGAAAAGGGGACCGTATTTCATGTTTTACTCCTTTAAAAGTGATGTATTGAAATTTTCGCCGTTAATATATATTGTCTTTTGTAAAAAATCAAGCATCAATTATTTTTACAAAAGCCGGGAATGGAAACATATAAAAAGCATCAGAACGATATATTGGCAGGGATGTCATATCCCATCATTCCAGCCCCGGAAGTTTCTCCAGTACCCGGAAGAGATTTTCAGCAAAAAAACGGTGTCCTTCTGCTGTAAGATGTATCCCGTCGTTACAGATAAGATTTTCCATATTTTCCCTCATCAGTTTTCCCAGATCCACAATGGGATAACCATATTTCCGGAAAAACAAGCGTACCTTTTCCCGTTCGACTTCCAGTATTTCATCCAGACCTCCTTTATGCTGCCGGAGAGTTTCCTGCCAGACGGGAAGATGACATACCGCATGTTTTTCAGAGATCACGGGGTTGAGTACGACTCCCACTTTCTGACATTTTTCAGGCATTTTTTTCTGGAATTCCTCCATAAGGGATTCCAATTCCCCTTCTGCAAGGATCCTGGAAGGTCTGGCAAGATCGTTATTATTTGCCCCGAACATGACAAGACAGTAATCCGGTGAATATTGCAGAACAAACTCTTCAAGATTTGCCATAAGTTCTCTTGTGGACCATCCCCCTCTTGCCCCGTTGAAAAAAGCAAAACAGATCCCCGGATAACGGTTGGAAAGAAGTTTATGCAGGATAGAATAGTACCGGTCCTCCACATGTTCCACGCCGAGTATGCCTTCCATGATAGATGAACCGAAAAGTGCTATTTTCAGATTTTTCATTTTACTGCCATTCTCCTAACAAGGCGTCTTCTTTGTCAACGGATAATTTTTGGATCAGTCTTTGTATTTATCGGGAATTTCCCAGCCTCTTTTCTTGAAAGATTCCCGCACACTTGCATTAAATTCCTTGCGTTGTTCTGGAGTTAAAGGAGGGGCTGATACAGGAGGAGCAGACATTCTTTCAATCTGGGCTTCACTGCGTTCATATTGTTTGCCTGTGGAATCAGTAAGAATGGGCATTTACAACCTCCGTTGTATAAATGTGAATAATTCCGTTCTTGTCTTTTTCTAATATAACACTTCCATCCTCATTTACAAGTGGTTTGAATGAAATATTTTCAGGAAATAATACTTCCCGGTCATCCGGTACAGCGGAATAATCTGCCAGCAATGCCCCTTGTGATGAACTTTCTTCCCACCGTCACATTGACTTTCCGCTGTTTTTCCAGTGAGCCGGGTCCGAGAAGGTAGAAACTTTCGTGCATAAAGATCGCATAATCCTTGCTCTGGGCATTAGACGGCACATACATGGCTGTGGAAACAGACTGCTGATTTTCCCTTACAGTAAAACGGATCTCTGCTGTAAGGAACCCTTCTTTTACTGGCGTTCTATCCTGAATTTCCCCACGCAAAAAATGCCCCACATCCGTCATGGTACGGTTGATTTTTACCCGGTGGGTTTTGGAAAGTTTTGCAACGGATTCTTTAAAATTATTAAAATTGACCGTAAATTTCTGTATTTTTGTCATTTTTACCCCGCTACGGCTACTTTATAGCCGAGAAGTTTACTGGAAAGGTTTTTATAGATCCGCACCCCTTTGATCTCATATTCCCTGCCGTTGCAGAGGATCTTTCCGGGAAGTTGCGGCGGATCATCCAGCGGAGAGATATAAAAGGTGATGCCGTTACGGATCTTTCCGAAATATTGTTCATCCGCCTCTTTGAACTCGGAAACAATGGCTTTCGCCTCGATACGGTCTTTGTATGTGGTCTTCCCGTCAGCTATTACGGGATTCTGAAGCAGTGTAATATCCTGCGACGCATATTTTTCAATGATTGATGCCATAAAAAAAGACTCCTTTCTTACGGGGAGTCTTATTTGTCAACGGATAATTTTTGGATC
>JAFVRL010000382.1 GCA_017504325.1 Lentisphaeria bacterium
ACTTTTCATCAATGGAAAACTTGTTACCGGAAACTGCGGACTTGCCGGGGAATTCGGACACATGATCATCCGGAAGGGTGGAAGAGTATGCGGCTGCGGTCACAAAGGGTGTGTTGAAGCCTACTGCAGCAAAAAAGCGTATGTGAAAGCTATCCACAAGTATATGAAAAAATATGATGAGGCTACCCTGCTCCCCGCTGATAAGTTCAATTCCAAGAGTACCAATATCAAAAGCAAATATTTGAAAAAAGCCTATATGGAAGGAGATAATGCTGTACGGGCGGCAGTGGATAAAGGCTCGGAAATGCTGGGGATCGCTGCTGCCGGGGTATGCGCTGCTGTTGCTCCGGATTGTATTGTTCTCGGAGGAGGGGTGATCGCCGCCATGGGAAAAGAGATCCTGCCGGTATTCCGGAAAAGTTTTGAGAAACATCTCTTCGGGATCCCCGGAAGAAAGATCAAACTGCTTCTTTCGGAACTGGGGGATGATGCGGTTGCTTTGGGAGCTGCTGTTTATGCAAGAAAAAAAGGTGAAATATAATTGATCTTCCGGGGGAATCTTATGGCGGAAAAAGAAAAAAACAAAGGAAAAAAGGTCCCTGCCTCTGTGATAGATATCGGGGCACATTCAGCAAGGATGCTTATTGCGGAGGTGAATTTTGTTTCCGGCAGTTTCACGCCCCTGGAGGAGTTGGAGATGCCGGTTCCCCTTGGCTCGGAAGTCTTCCGGTACGCAAGGATCAGTGATCACTCCATCCATCTTCTTTGCGGAATACTCAATAACTACAGACGCAAGATGGAGGAGTATGGTGTCCTCCGGTGCCGTGCAATTGCGACAAGTGCGGTAAGAGAGGCGGAAAATGCAGAGATCTTCATTGAAAGGATCTTTCACTCCACCGGTATCCGTTTGAGTATTCTGGAAGGGGCAGACGAAGCACGGCTGGATTATATTGCCATTGCCGGGGAGAAGGAAAAGGAGAAGGCATTTTTCCATGCGGAAAGAACGATGATCGCTGATATCGGCACCGGTGCCTGTCAGATCAGTGGCTATGACCGGGGAAAACTGCTTTTCACCGAGACCTTGAAAGTCGGGACTCTCCGGGCATTGGAGCTTATGCCCGGTACGGTTTCCGCAACCGCCAGAAGACAGTATCTTGCCGATATTATCAATAAATCTTTTGCGGAACTGGAACATATCTCTTCTGATCTGGGGGCATCCACTCTTATTGTTCTGGGCAGTTCTGTAAGGGGGCTTCTGCCGCTTCTGGATTCGCTGCCGGAAGCGGTATTTGCCGGGAGTGCCGGAAAGGAAACGCATTTTCCCTGTTTTTCCGCCAGAGGTTTTTCTCTTCTCTGTCAGGAGGCGGAACATGCTGACACCGCCCGTTTATGTGAAAAATATGCTGTTTCTGCGGAAATGGCGGAGACCATCTCCCCATGCTGCGTGATTCTGGACAATCTGTTTCATATCACCGGCGCGGAAAAGATGGTGATCCCCATGACATCTACAAAATATCTTCTTCTCAAAGATTTTATTGAACAGGAGCAGGGACGGGAACAGAAGAAACAGAGTCTTTTTGATGAACAGATGAAGGCATTGCTTGCCGGGACAGCGGCAAAATACCGTTGTTATAACGATGTGACCATGCGTACGGCTTCTTTTGCTGAATATCTCTTCCGGCGTCTGGAAAGCATCCACGGACTTGGAGAACGGGAACGCAAGATCCTTCACGCTGCTGCCATGCTGCATAAATGCGGACTTTTTATCAATAATCAGGCTTATCACAAGCACTCTTACTATATCATTATGAATACCCAGATCCCCGGGTTGTCTCTTGCGGAACGCCAGTTGACAGCATTGACGGCAAGATACCACAGAAAAGGTCTGCCAAAATCCCTGCATCCGGAGTTTGCAGTTCTCACGGGGGAGGAGCGTTCCATCGTAAATAAACTTGCGGCGATCCTCCGTATCTCCTGTGCGTTGGCACTGACCGCTGCAACGGCGGAAAATATCCTTCTGAAGGTCAGAAAAGACAGGATCACCGTCAGTTGTCCGGATTCCTTCATCCTTCTCTCCGGATTCATCCCGGAAAGCGATATGGATTTTTTCCGCAGTGTTTTTGCCTGTAATATAACATTTTCCTGAAATGGGCGGGAGTAAAATATGAAGAATATGAAAAAAGAAAATAAAAAAGTAAAGTTTACTTCCGCTTCCGGGAAAGAACGGTATATCGACAGAGATCTTTCCTGGCTGGAATTCAACCGGCGCGTGCTTGATGAAGCGGAAGATCCGGCAACTCCTGTTCTGGAAAAACTGAAGTTTACAGCGATTTTCAGCAGCAATCTTGACGAATTTATCATGGTACGCATGGCAGGGCTTGCCGGAAAACTGCCGGAAAGTGGAGAACAGACAACTGCTGTATGGGAAAACAGTTCTTCCGGAAAACTTTTCCGTAAAATAACAGATCTCATCCGGCAGCAGACTGTGCGGCAGAGCCGCATCCTCAATGAAAAGATCCTTCCGGAACTGGCACTGCATTCCATCCGCATTTCCAACTGGGAAAATCTTACTCCCAGTCAGAAAACAGCGGCGACCACGATCATGGCGCAGCGGATCTATCCTGTTCTGACTCCCATTGGTGTGGATCAATCCCATCCATTTCCCCTTGTTCCCAATCTGGGACTGGAAATGCTTATCAGACTGGAACAGAAGGAAAAAGGGGTATTGACAGAAAAATTTGCAGTTCTGGAAGTGCCGCCGGTCATTCCCCGGTTCATCCAGGTGGAAAATTCTTCTGCAGGGATGGTCTTTATTGCTGCGGAGGAACTTATCAAAAACCATCTGGAAATGCTTTTTGTCTCCTGTACGGTGAAAGAGTGCAGTCTGTTCCGTGTGACCAGAGATATGGATCTTGCTTTTGACGAGGAAAGAATGGGCGGGGATCTGCTTTCCGGGATCCAGACTGTATTGAGAAAGACCACCAGACGCAATGTGATCCGGCTGGAACTCTCTTCCGGTATTTCCGGGGGATCTTTTGCCTTTCTGCTGGAACACCTGAAGCTGAAAGATGATAAACGCTGTATGATCCGGAAAGTGGATGGTATGCTCAACCTGAAAGGACTTTTTGAACTTGCCTCCATCAAGGGACACCCGGATCTGAAAGATCCGGAACAGCCGCCTTTGCGTTCCCCCTTTTTCCCGGAAGGATGTGATTATTTTGAGGCTATCCGGAATAATCAGCCGGTGCTGCTGCATCTTCCCTATGAATCTTTCGATCCGGTGGTGGAGATGCTGGAACAGGCGGCAAATGATCCGGATGTGCTTGCCATCAAACAGACTTTGTACCGGGTGGGCAATGATTCCCCGGTGGTGAAGGCGTTGATCAAAGCCGCCCGCAACGGGAAACAGGTTTCTGTATTACTGGAACTGAAGGCGCGGTTTGATGAGGAAAACAATATCCAATGGGCCAATTTCCTTGCAGAAGCGGGGGCGCATGTGGTCTATGGGGTCGCCGGATTGAAAGTACACTGCAAGGCATTGATGATCGTGAGAAGGGAAGAGGACGGGATACGCCGTTACATGTATTTGAGCAGCGGCAATTATAACTGTAAAACTGCCCGTACCTATACGGATATCGGGTATTTTTCCTGTGATCGTCTTCTGGCAAAAGATATTTCTGCTCTTTTCAATGTGATCACCGGTTTTTCCGCCCCGCCCCAGTGGGATAAGTTACTTGTTGCGCCTTTCAATCTGAAGGAGCGTCTGCTTTTTATGATCGACCGGGAAGCGGCATATTCCACAAAGGAGAATCCGGGAAAGATCGTAATAAAAGCCAATGCGGTCATTGACAATGAGATCATTGATCATCTGTATTCCGCGGCAAAAAAACATGTGGAGATCTTTCTGATCGTAAGAGGTATTTGCGGAATAAATCCGGAATATCCGCCAAAAGAATATGCCGGAAATATCCATGTCGTCAGTATTCTTGACCGTTATCTGGAACATGGCAGGATCTACTATTTCCGCAATAACGGGGCAGATGAATATTTTGCCGGAAGCAGCGATCTCATGCCCCGGAATCTGCACAGACGCATCGAGATTCTTTTCCCGGTGGACGATCCCCGTCTGCGCGCCGAACTGGACAGAATACTGGATACCCAGCTCAACGACCGCAGAAAAGGCAGAAGGATGACCGGAACAAATAAATATACAAAAACTCTTTCCGCCGCTTTGAAATATGAACATACCCGCAGTCAGAAAGTGCTGTATGAGTATTACAGGGAGCGTCTGAAAGAAAGCCGGCAGAATGAGAAAAAATTTGACGGACCGTTAAAGGTATTCCGCAAACAGGATAAAGAGGAATGAGAAAACAGGGGGATGGTATGGCTGAAGAAAACAGGGTATTTTTGGATGAGGAGGCATTTGCTTCTTACAGTACAGTAAAAGCTCTTTGTGCCGTGGAGGTACTTGCTTCTGAAGGGAAAGCAGAACTTTTTTTCCGGGAGGACAGCGGGAATATCCGGAAAGAGGAGATCCCCTTTTCCCCCTTTATCCTTCTGGAGAAAGCGGAACTTGCAAAGAAGTGTTTTCCGGATGGTTCATACACATTGAAAGAACTGGAAGGGGCGGGAGTATATTCCTTTCAGGCATTTTTTTCTTCCTTTGATGCTTATGAAAGCGCATTGAAAAAATTGAAACAGGTCACCTCCTTTTCCCCCGGCAGTACGGGAGGACCTTACAAGGTCTGTTCCGATCTTGTTCAGCAAGCTCTGATCACCAACAGGATGCGGCTCTTTTCCGGCATGACCTTTCCGCAGGTGAAACGATTGCAGTTTGATATAGAAACTTTATGCGATCCCGCTTATGATTTTCCCAATGCAAAACGGAAAGAGGATGAGATCATTATTATCACACTGTCTGATTCCACCGGCTTTGAAAAAGTGCTTTCTTCTGCGGAAAGTGATGAAAAAACTCTTCTGGAAGAGTTTGTAAAGGTCATTAATGAACTCGATCCGGATATTATAGAAGGACACAATATCTGCCGTTTTGATTTTCCTTATATTGAGGAACGGGCAAAATTACATAAAGTCAAGTTGGCTCTCGGCAGAAACGGCTCACTTCTGAAACATCGTGCTTCCCGTTTTTCTGTTGCGGAAAGACAGATCGCTTATACAAGATATGATATTTACGGCAGACATGTTGTGGATACGCTCCATCTCCTGCAATTTTATGATGCTGTCAACCGCAATCTGGACAGTTTCAATTTGAAATATGCGGCAAAACATTTCGGGATCGCCTCTCCGGACCGTACCTATATTGCCGGGGAAAATATTACAGAAGCCTGGTATGAAAAAAGGGAGGAATTATTGAAATATGCTTTGGATGATGTGCGGGAGACAAGGGGAATTTCCTCTTTATTGTCCCCCAGTTACTTTTATCAGGCACAACTTATCCCTCTTTCCTATCAGAATTGCATTGTAAGGGGCAATGCTACAAGAATTGATGGATTTCTGGCGGCGGAATATCTTGTGCAGGGACATGCTCTTCCTGCACCTGAAAGAGGGCGCGCCTTTGCCGGAGCATTGACTTCCGCAGAAAGAACGGGAGTATTTGAAAATGTGGATCATTGCGACGTGCGTTCTCTTTATCCCTCTGTCATTCTTGCAAAAGCCCTGTGTCCTGTCCGGGATACCCTGAAAGTTTTTCCCCGGGAGCTTGCCCGGCTGCGTTCCTTCCGGCTGAAAGCAAAAGATGCGGCAAAAAATGCCGGAACAAATGCAGAAAAGGAACATTATAATGCTTTGCAGAAGACATTTAAGATCCTGATCAATTCCTTTTACGGTTATCTGGGGTTTGAACAGGGTTTTCTTAACGATTTTGCCATGGCGGAAGAGGTGACTGCCACCGGAAGAAATATTCTTTCCGGAATGGAAAATATTTTGACAGAAGCAAATTGTTCCATAATAGAAATGGATACAGACGGGATCTATTTTGTCAGAGATGCGAATACTTCCATTGAAGATATTTCCTCTCTTCTCAAGGAGGGATTGCCGCCGGGCATAGAGGTGGATTTTGATGAATCTTACAAAGCCATGTTCTGTTATAAAAGTAAAAATTATGCTCTTTTATCTTCCTCCGGGGAAGTGAGTATTGCCGGTGCCGCGTTGAAATCCAGAGGATTGGAGGCTTTTCAGAGGCAATATATGCAGGAGATCATTCGTTGTTTATTGGAAAAACAGCCGGAAAAGGCGGATAAGATCCATGAAGAATATTGCAGAAAAATAAGTTCCCACAGTATCTCTTTCCGTGAACTGGCAAAAAGTGAGACTCTTGCAGATTCCCCGGAAGCCTATAAAAGGAAACTTGCGGAAGGAAACTCCCGGCGCAGTGCTGCTTATGAACTTGCCCTTGCTTCCGGGAAAGATTACCGTCAGGGAGATCAGATCTCTTTCTATATAACCGGCACAAAAAAGAAAGTTTCTGTTGTGGAAAATTCCAAACTCCTTTCTGATGCAAAAGAGGATGTACGGGATGAAAATACCCTCTATTATCTGGATAAACTGGAGGAACTGCGGAAAAAATTTGCTCCTTTCCTTTCTGAAGAAAATGAGGTGAAACCCTGTAAAAACTGTGAAGGGGAACTTTCATTATTCTGAGGGGAAAAAGTAAAAACATACTTTTAAAAAGCATTGTTGTATAAAACAATGCTTTTTTTTATATTGATTTTATTTTTTCAGCGAATTGATTTATTTTTTCAGCGGTCTATATTTATATACACAGACAAATTTTGCTGTAAAGGAAAGGATGGAAAAATGAATATAGCTCAAATGGTGGAAAATGCGTTTTATCTGCTGGCACTGCTCAATCCGGCAAGCAAAATCATGTTTCTCGCTTCTTACGAACCCGGCTTGACAAAAAAGCAGAATTTTGAACTTTCCTGGAAATCCTCTTCGGCAGCGTTACTCATTCTTCTTGTTCTTTCTGCGGCAGGACACTTTATTTTAAGCCGGATATTCCGTGTGGAGATCTACTCTTTGCAGATCACCGGAGGGCTGGTGGTTTTTGTTATCGGATGGACTGCCATCAATGAGGGAAAGTTTGTCAAAAAGACAATGGATTCCATTCATAATACCATGACGGATATTTCCCTTGTTCCTCTTGCCGCTCCTCTCATCGCCGGTCCCGGAATGATCGCCGCCGCCATTGCCGGAAGTGCAAAGGACGGACTTATTCTCACCTCCTGTTCCCTTGCCCTTGCCGTATTCATCAACTTTCTTCTGATGCTGGGGGCAAATTCCATCAACCGTTTTCTTGTGAAGACCCATACACAGGGACCTCTTATCCGGCTTACCGGGCTTGTTATTTCGGTTGTGGCGATGCAGATGATGATAAGCGGGGTAAAACAGGCATTTTTGAAAATTTAACGGTTGATTTTTTCTGCAACATAAAGTATATTTTCTCTGTTACAGGAGAAATATATGAAAAAAGTGATCATCATAGGAGCAGGTCCTGCGGGTTTGACTGCCGGTTTGCGGCTTTTGAGAGACGGGGAAGGAAAATATCAGGTCATTATCCTTGAAAGTTCTTCAACAGCAGGCGGGATCTCCCGCACTGTCCGGCATAACGGCAACCGCATGGATATCGGCGGACACCGTTTTTTCACGAAAGATACGGAAGTAAATCAATTCTGGAATGAGCTGATGCCGTTGCAGGGTTCCGGAGCGTTTGACGATAAGATCCTGAAAAGAAGTGTATCTCTTTCCCCGGATGGCCCGGATCCTGACAAAACAGATTCCGTCATGCTTTCCAGAACAAGGGTATCACGGATCTACTACAGAAGAAAGTTTTTTGATTATCCTGTAAAGATGAATATGAATACCATCCTCAACATGGGATTGATGACTACTTTTTCTGCGGGAATAAGTTACCTTTTTTCCCTCTGCCGCACACTGCCGGAAACCTCTCTGGAAAATTTCTATATCAACCGTTTCGGCAGAAAATTATACAGTATGTTTTTTGAGCGTTACACGGAAAAACTCTGGGGCAGACATCCCCGGGATATTTCCGCCTCCTGGGGAGCCCAGAGAGTCAAAGGCTTATCCATTCTTGCCGTTCTCAAAGATATAGCAGGAAAACTTCTTCCGGGGAAACGCAAAAAAGTGGAGACAAGTCTTATTGAAGAGTTCCATTATCCCAAACACGGTCCCGGTCAACTCTGGGAAAAGTGTGGGGAAGAGTTTGAAAAAAGGGGCGGAAAGATCCTTTTCAACTGTAAAGCGGAAAAATTTATTACAGGAAATAAAGGAATAGAAAAAGTTACAGCTGTAACAGAGAATGGTGAGGAAAAAAGTTTTGAAAGTGATATTGTGATCTCTTCCATGCCGGTGAAGGAGTTAATTTCCGGATTGCCTGAAGTTCCGGCAAATATTCATTCCGCAGCGGAAGGATTGCCTTACCGGGATTTTGTTACAGTGGGATTGCTTCTGGAGAAACTCTCCCTGAAAAACCGTACGAAATTGAAAACTCTCAACAATATTGTCCCGGACTGCTGGATCTATGTTCAGGAAGAGGATGTGAAACTGGGCAGAATACAGATCTTCAACAACTGGTCTCCCTATATGGTGAAGGAACCTTTGAAAACGGTCTGGATCGGACTGGAATATTTCTGTTCTGAAGGGGATGAATACTGGAACAAACCGGAAGAGGAATGGAAAACATATGCTGTAAAAGAGCTGGAAAAAATGGGGGTCATTTCCTCCGGGGAAAAGATACTGGATCATCATGTGGAAAAGGTGAAAAAAGCGTATCCCGCCTATTTTGATACATATTCACAGATGGATGAGATCATTGCCTATCTGGATACATTCCCCAATCTCTACTGTGTGGGCCGCAATGGTCAGCACCGTTACAACAATATGGATCACAGTATGGCGACCTCCTTTGAAGCCGTCCGGCACATTCTTGCCGGAGGAAAGGGGGATAAAAAAGCCATCTGGAATGTGAATACCGAAAAAGAGTATCACGAAGAGAAAAAATAAGGGATAAAACAAAAAAACTGCTGTAAACCAATGGAACACAGCAGTTTTGATTTTTTACTGAAAAGGGGGTGCCGCACTTATGCCACACCCCCAAATATTCAGGATTTCTTATGCTTCCAGACAGCCGGAGGCAGTGGAGAAGACACTTCCGGCTTCTTTGAGAAGTGTGATCAGACGGTCAAACTGTTCCGCAGAATACTGACCGCAGTTCTTCACAATGAAGGGATCGGGAAGTACCGCACCTTCGCCGGAGTGGATGAGTCCTTCAGGCATGGGCCAGAATTCCCAGGGGTGCATGTAGAAGCACAGGAAGGGTTCCACACCTTTTTTCTCACAGAAGGAGCAATAGCCTTTCACGTGTTCCATCACTGCATCCGCTGATTCGGTTCTCCACAGGGGCCACTGGTCCATATCTCTGCCGTACTGATCTTTGGAATCCATGGAAAGGTCGGCAAAGTTGGGCAGTTCGATGATCTTCATATCCCCTTCTTTTGTCCAGTCATCTTTGGAGGGATGATAAGGAGTGAGGCGTTCACGGTAGAAGTACATGGGATAGGTGGCGTCAGAGGTGTACCCGAGTCTTTCCAGAGCGTTGACCACAGTTGTGGAACCCCAGAGACGGGGGCAGCGCCAGGAGGTGGGGTGGACACCGGCAACTTTTTCCACTCTTTCCGTACATACTTCAATACGGTGTTCCACTTCTTCAGGAAGAAGGGGGATCATACCGGGGATCTCAAAAAGAGCGTCACCGATGGTTTCGTGGAAAAGGGTGTGACAACCGATTTCGTGACCGGCATCTTTCACCAGTTTCACGATATTGGCATTCTTTTCTGCTGCATCTGCAGTAAAGAAGAATGTGGCTTTGATGTCATGTTTTTTCAGGATGTCCAGAATAACGGGAGTACCGTGCTGCATCCCTTCGTAGCCGGAAGTCCAGCTTCCCACATCGGTTTCCATATCGAAACCGAATACAGTTTTGATTTTTTTCATTTTATGATCTCCTTTGCGTTGATGTTGTATTCTTTTTCCAGAAGTGCGGCAATGGAGGAGGCACTTCCTTTGTAAATATAAGTTTCCGATACCACGGTGGAGGAAATGAATTTACCGTCCTTCACGATCATGGGGGCAATGGTCTCCAGTTCGTAGAATCCCAGAGAAGCTCCGTTGAAGACGCTGAAAATATCTTCTGTGGAGAAGGGGCCGTTCTTCTGGTCATTGTCTGCAATATTCACATACTGCCCTTTTTCAATGGCGGTCTTTCTGATGATGAGGATATTGCGTTTGGGATCCCAGGAGCCGATAAGTTCAGGCAGACAATCCTTTTTTACACCGATCTGCAACCGGTCTTCCCCGCCC
>JAFVRL010000383.1 GCA_017504325.1 Lentisphaeria bacterium
AGAAAACACCATTGCGGAACTGAGAATCATTTTTCAGCAGTTTTTTTCTGTAGATATTGAGTATTTTCTGTTTTTCTCTGTCTGTGATATGAGGATCATTCTGCCAATCCAGAACACATTTTTCCAAATGATATAACGGGAGACCATGCAAAATTTCTTTATTATTCTCACTGAAAAAATCAGGAAAAAACAAAGCGGCAACAACAAAAATATCTGTAAAAATGACAACAAAAGCTGCTACGATCCAATAAAAAAATCTTTTTTGCATATTTTCTCCTTTATTTTCATAGTATATCCTTTGGAGAAATTTTTTCAAGCCATACTTACAAAGATCTATAATAAGCCATACAATTTGACCCGATCAGATCGCCAGGGATTTGAAAGAGTTTGCGGCAGGGAAAAGATAACTCTTCATTCCTGTATTCATTCTGTACTGCCATCTGCCACATGAACATAAATGGAAGTATTGCGTTCATCTCCGGAATAATAGGCAAGAATATGCTTCTTTCCGGAAACGGTACTGTTTACATTCCCGGCGTTACAGCCATCTGTACTTGCTTGCAGCAAAATCTCCGGTTCACTCCATGAGGTGGGATTTCCCCAAATGGCTTCAGCGGAAACTGTACGCCGTTTCAGAAAACCGGCAAAACGCTGATAATAATAGTTGCAGATCTTTCCGGAAGGTGTCAGGATCAGACTGGGGGTGGATTCACTTATATCTGTAATATTGGTCAGTGCCTTGCTCCATGTTTTTCCGTAATCAACGGATTCCAACTGAAACTGGGCAAGAATACTTTCCGGCTTTTCCCGGTTATATTCTCTCCGTGCCACAGCAAGAAGCCTTCCATTGCCCAGATAGACTGCCGAAGGCTCTGTGGGCCACTGGTCTTTTGGAAGAGAGTTTTCCACCACATTCTGTTTCCAATGCAGCCCTTTGTCGTAACTGACCAGAGTTCCCCAGGAATTATGATTCCTGTTACTGTAATTTCCGGCAAACCATAATGCCATCCATACGCCCTCGTCCAGTATCAGAATATCCGTGATCTGCATGGGAGGTACATCCAGATCCAGTGTGGCGATCCTTTGAAAATGAATCCCGTCTGTTGTCCGGTACAAATCATGAAGCAAGCTGGCAAGTCCTTTTGTACATCTCCGGACAAAAAAGAGTACACTGCCGTCTTCCGGATCCATGCCTTTCCCGATGGGAACATCTCCCGCTTCAGAATCATTGTTTACCATAACTTCACAACTCCAATGGATCCCCTCATCATCAGAATAACGGGCATAGATCCCGCGGGAAGGTTCATCGATCGTGTGTTCACTGCCCCGGCTGTAAAGACAGATAAGACGGTTTCCGGCACGGGAAATCATGGGCCAGGAGTTATATCCGGGCAAATCACATACACATTGCGGCATTATACACTCTCTTTTTCTGATTCATTATAACAGGAAAATCGGCAGCTTCTCCGGTAAAAAATGATTGGGAAAAACTTTTAAATTTCCTATTTTTATAAGAAGTATATTCAAGCTTTTTTCTAATATAACACAAAAATTGTTTTTTACAACTTTCCTGTTTTGGATTTGTACTTTTTCAAATCATGACAGGTGCAAAAATTTATTTATCCTTGAAGAAGGCGTGTTTTTAATCTCTCCCGTCAAATCGTAAATACCGATAGAAATAATGCCTTTTCCTGCCCCCAGGGCAAAGAGAAAATGCTCCGGATCCACCGGGATCTCCTCGCCTTTTTTCTTATGGTAGGAGAGCATTTCAGAGAGATCATTTTCTGTGAAAAAAAGTTTCCCGTCAATCCCCTCTTTGGTGTAGGCGGTTTCCCCCGCCTTCAGAAGCGTCCATTCCAAAGGGACGCCGTTACTGTCGCTCCTTAATTCAGAAGCCAATGTAATACAATTCATTTTTGCGAAAACCTTTTTGTTTTGCCGGACCCGGCTTCGCAATGCTCCGCCGTGGCAAGCAGAATTTTTCAGAAAAATACTTGACTTTTTGAAAAATGGTGATAAGGTAAATTTCAAAGGGTGATTCCGAGTGTGAGCGGAACTGCACGATTGCAGGTGCCTGTGGAAGTTTTATCACCCTTTATTTTTTTATCCCAAAGTCCATTCTGTATTACCATAATCATCGTTGGCATTGTGCCAGCTCACCAGTTTCAGTTCTTTACCATCGTACACCATTACACAATAGGTTTTCTTCTGCGGATTGTGCAGCACAATGCGTTTGAGGCAGGTTGGGGCCTTTTGTAAATTATTTCTTTTTCCACTTTTTCCCTTTCCCCTTTTCAAACTCACCACCACCCGGCAGTTTTCATTTCCCAGGACACTGGTTCGCTGAAATCAAAAATGGATAGTATAGAGTTTTGTAAACTTGGTTTTGCGTTTGAGGGGGATTTGAAAGGGGGGCAAGTCCCCCTCGAAATCTGTAAAAGTTATAGAAAACGGCGATTTTAGAGGTTTCGACTCATTTCCAGCGGGCGGATGGACGATAACAACGGAAAGCTCAAAAATGCCTCTTGGAAAATTCTCTGCCTGAACCAGTTTTCAGATAGTCCTCGAAAGCAACAGCTTTTTCCTTGTTGTCAAAGGCGATTGCCGTTTGGATACGCCACGGCTTGAATTTTGATGTGTGCGGCACTTCACCTGCATTATGTTTGGCAAGACGGGCTTGCAGATCTTGCGTTGAACCCACGTAATGATGCGTTTCTGTCGCAATGTCTATTAAAATATAAACGTAATGGAAGTTTTTCATAAACGAACCTCTTTTCTGATATATGACGCAGCAGTCCGCCTTCGCCAAGGCTTCCGTCTTCGTAAAACTACGCCGTGACAAGCCGGCGTGACAGACTTCCTCGCCAGCTTCGCTGCCGTTTTACGCTTGTCAATCCCCCCGCTGATCGCGGGATGGCTTGCCCAGACACTCAAATTTAAGGTTGCAGTCCGCCTTCATTTCATTCCGGCGTGACAGACTTCCTCGCCAGCTTCGCTGCCGTTTTACGCTTGTCAATCCCCCCGCTGATCGCGGGATGGCTTGCCCAGACGTAAAAAAAGCCGTCAGATTTTCTGACGGCTTTTGGAAGTCTGGTGGAGTATATCGGGCTTGAACCGATGACCTCGTCGCTGCCAGCGACGCGCTCTAGCCAACTGAGCTAATACCCCTCAATTTATTTCAATGCTTACTAATATACACGGTTTTTGGAGTTTTTCAAGTGTCTTTTTAATTTTTTTGCGATTTTTTATTCAAAAAGAGTTCTCTTCTCCGGGAAATACCCCTTCTTTTACCTCTTTTGTATAAGAAGAAATCACATTTTTAATAAGTTCAGCCAGCTCCGCATGCTTTCTGGCATGTTTCGGAGTATAGGGACTTAAACCAAGTATGTCGTTGATGACCTGTACCTGACCGGAACAATCCTTGCCGGCACCGATACCGATGGTGGGAACACTTATCATTTCTGTAATGCGCTTTGCCAATGCCGCAGGTACACACTCAATCACCATGGAAAAGACTCCGGCATCCTCCAGGGCTTTTGCATCCGCAAGAAGACGATCCGCTGCTTTCTCACTTTTGCCCTGTATCTTATATACGCCGGATGTTTTGATGTGTTGGGGCAGTAATCCAATATGTCCCATCACCGGAATCCCGGCATGGACCATTTTGGCTATAAGCGGTGCAAGAAGAGTATCACTTTCGATCTTTACTGCATCACAAAAACCTTCCTGCATCAATCTCATGGCATTACGCATCGCCTGTTCTTCACTGATCTGACAGGAGAGAAACGGCATATCCCCCACAATGAATGTATCAGGTGCGCCCCGTCTTACCGCAGCACAGTGATGCACCATCTGATCCATGGTCACCTGTACCGTATTTTCATAACCAAGCTGGGTCATGCCCACAGAATCCCCTACCAGGATCATATCAATATTTCCTGCTTCCGCCAGGGCGGCAAAACAGGCATCGTAGGAAGTGACCATCACGATCTTTTCCCCGTTTTCTTTCATTTTTCTGAATTGGGAAACAGTAAGTTTTTTTCTTTTTTCCATGAAAAATCCTTTCTCTTACGGTCATAAAATACTCTTTCCAACATAAAATAGCACAGAAAAATGAATAAGCAAATCTTTTTGATTTGATTTTTACTCTTTCATGAGGCATATTGAATGGGTGTACGGTAATTTCAAAGGTGTACGGTAACGGTTCCCGCACCGTTTTCACCTTTTGTTCTGCATGACTTTTGAAATTACTCCGTAACAGGAATTTTTATTATCAGGGAAGTGTAAATATGACCGCAAAAGCAAAAAGAAGAAAACATTTTTCTCAAAAAGGGTACAAATGTGAAAGACCGGTTCTCCGGGGCAGATTCAGCGGAAATATCAACGGGTCCGGTTTCGTGGCAAGGGAAGACGGGGCATCCGCCGATGTATTCATCCCTGCCGGAAAAACGGCAGATGCCATAACCGGCGATATTGTGGAATTTACACTTCTTCCCGGTGGTGTCCGCGGGCCTGCCGGTATCATTACTTCCATTATTTCCCGAACGGTCAAAGAGGTCACCGGAATCCTTCTTTCCCAACGTTTCCTTCAGCCTCTGGACAGCCGTTTCCCCGGAAAGATCAAACTCAAAGGTGCGTTGAAAGGCGGGAAAAAAGGCGATTGGCTCCGGATCCGGCTTTTACCGGACTCCTGTGATATCAAAGATGCGGGAAAAAAGAAAAAACGCAGAAAAAATCCCGATGGTACTCCTGCATTTCCGGTGCTTGCCGGGGAGGTCATCTCCCGGATCGGAAAAGCCGGGGAGGTTGCTGCGGATCTTGCTGCTGTTGCCGCAGAATACGGAATTGCCGAACCCTATTCTGATGCAGAAAATGCTGCTGCAATGCGGATCAGACCCAGAGATATTTCCCGGAAAGATATGACAAAGTCCTACACTCTCACCATTGATCCCGGGGACGCAAAAGATTTTGATGATGCTCTTTCCATTGATACCGGTAAACGCAAGGGGGAGATCCTTCTGGGGGTGCATATTGCAGATGTGGCTTCTTATATCCGGCCGGGATCCCGTTTTGCCAAAAGTGCGGAAAAACGGGGTTTTTCCTCCTACATGCCCGGTATGTTCCGTCCCATGCTTCCCAAAACTCTGACTGCCAGGATCAGTTTGCAGGAAAATGTGGAAAGCAGAGCGCATACGATCCTTTTTACCGTACGGAAAGAGGATGGAAAGATCCTTTCCTTCAAAAGATTTCATTCCCTTGTAAAGATCCGGAAAAAACTGGATTATGATACTGTTCAGGAATTTCTTGATGATCCGTCAAATGTCCCTTCCGGCTGGAACAGAACTTTGAAACAGAAGATCACCCTTCTTGCAGACCTTGCCTTGAAAATGCGGCAGAGACGGAAGGAAGAGGAACTTTTTCTCAATATCGAGACAAAAGAGGTTCGCGCTCTTGTGGATCCGGAAAGTATGACCGTAACAGGTTTGCGTATGGAAAAACAGCGGGAAGCGGAACTGCTTGTGGAAGAGTTTATGCTTGCGGCAAACAGTGCGGCAGCTTCAGAAATGATTTCCCGGAATATCCCGGCATTATACCGCATCCATGATGAACCGGCAAGGGAAAAAATCATGGAATTTATGGAAATGGTACATCACAGTTTCAATTTGAGACCCGGTGACCTCACTTTCCGGAAGGATTGCTGTAAATTTTTTGACACCCTTCCAAAAGATCAGAGAAGAGGGATCATCTTTTCCTCCTTTCTCCGTTCCCTGCCGAGAGCCGCTTACAGGAATACACCCTCCCTCCATTATGGATTGGGTAAAATGGAATATTGTCACTTTACCAGTCCTATCCGCCGTTATACGGATCTTCTGATCCATCAGCAGTTATGGGCGGCAGATGAAGGAAAAACACTTTTTTCAGAAGAGTTTTTCATGGAGGAGGCACAACATTGCACCGCAAAGGAATTTCAGGTGGATGAGGCGTATTTTGCCGCCAATGACCGCATGAAACTGCATTATCTTATCAGGCAGGGCGTTCTGGAGGAAGGAACCATGCAAACCTTTGAAGGGATCATTGCCAAAGTTTCCGCCGCCGGAATATTGTGCGATATTCCCGAACTGGGGATCTATGGATTTGTTCCTATGAAATATCTGGAAACAAGGATGCGCTACCGGGCAAGAGAGGGCAGATACCGGGCGGAAAAGGGCAGAGGCGGCTACAAAACAGGTAATTATATCTATCTTGTTGTGGATCGTATCGACCTTGCCGCCGGGAAAGCCATTTTCCGGGCAGTAAGCTGAAAATCAGAAAATTTACCCTTCAATCCCGGACATATTTTTCCAGCCATTTTGCTGCAAGAGTACCCCAGGAACAGACAGGGAATCCTTTTTGCAGAAGACCGTAACCGTGTCTGCCTTCGGCATAAAGATGCATTTCTGCTTTTACTCCGGCTTTTTTCAGATTCAGGTACCAGTAAAGAGTGTTTTCCACCCCTACAAAATCATCTTCTGCCTGAAGGAGAAACGCCGGAGGTGTGGAGGAATCGATTTTGAATTCCGGTGCAGGAACTCCTGTATTTACATCCACAAGATAGGCAGGATAGATCAGAAGGGAAAAATCCGGTTTGAAGTTTTCCTTATCCATCTCCTCCCCGGTTTCCGGGTAGGGAACAGGGGAAGCAGGAGCGGAGATCGTGGCAGCAAGATGTCCTCCGGCGGAAAAACCGATCACACCCACTTTTTCCGGATCGATCCCGAATCTTTCCGCATGGAAGCGGATGAAACGCATACTTCTTGCGGCATCTGCATGGGCTGCCTCCCGCCGTCCGGGACAACGGTATTTCAGAACAAAGGCGGAAAAACCCTGCAAGTTCAGAAAAGAGGCAATATCCAATCCCTCATGGCTCCAGGCAAGGTGACTGTAACCGCCGCCGGGAAAGACAAGGACCGCAGGATGGGGTTCTGCTCCTGATGCCGGGAAAAAGTGTAATTCCGGCTCGGTCACATCGGTAAAACGGTCGATCCCGTCTTTATCCGGATTGTCTTTAAGGTGTTCAATGATATTTTTATCTTCTTCCCGGGTAAAGGGCTTGATTTTACCCCATATTTTATGAACAGTGCGTTCCATTTTCACATCCTTTCTTTATTGCTCTGTTTTGAAAAAAACTCTACTTAACATACTCTTTCAAAAACCCTTTTTCAAGAGTGGATTTGAAAATATATACGGCAGGTATTATATTACAAACAGACTGCAGCTTTCCGTAACGGGAAAAAGTAAGGCAAGTATGGATAAGTACGCAAAAGAATGAAAATTTATGCAGGACAGCAAGGATGGATCAAATGTTTCTTTATACTGAAGAACGGGAAAAAGTCGCTTCTTTCATGCGGCGTCTTTACAGACAGTTCCTTACCACAACTTCCGGCGGAAATATCTCCTGCCGTACCTCCGACGGAAATATCGTCATAACTGCCTCCCAATCCGATAAAGGTGAACAGACAAAGGAAAATGTGGGGATCGTTACTCCGGACGGGGAAAATCTTACAAAAGAGTTGAAATTAAGTATTGAAACAAGTCTGCATCTTGCCATATATAAAGAAAGAAAAGATGTTTGTGCCATCGTTCACGCCCATCCCGTCACTGCCACTTTTTTCTGTGCTGCGAAAAACTGTGAACTCAATACCCATCTTACTGCAGAAGCCTACGCTGTCGCCGGAGATGTGGTAAAGATCCCCTACGCTCTTATGGGAACAAAAGCTCTTGCAGAACTTACCGCCGAAAAAATGCGCTTTTTTGATTGCGGCTTAATGGAAAATCATGGTGTCATCACAGTGGGGAAAGATCTTCTTTCTGCCTTCGACCGTATGGAACTATTGGAAAATGCGGCAAAACAGACCATTATGGCTTATACCATTGGTGCCAACTCACTTTCAAAAGAACAGCTGGATGAACTGGACCGTTACGCGGGAAGGAAATGAGCGTTATGACGGAAATACTTTCTCTTTTACTCTCTTCAGAAGAAAACAGGACGCATTTTTTCAAAATAGAAAAATGGGATGAGGAAACAGAAAAAATTCTTACGGACGGTTCTTTAGCTGATCTTTGCAGAAAAAAATCCCTTACCATTTTTCTGGAAACAGCGGAAAACAATAATGTCCTGCCGGATGCGTGGAGAATCTTTACTGCGGAAAAAATTTCTTCCCTTCCGGCAGAAACGATCCTTGATCCTTACAAACTTTCCTGTTCTTTCCTGACTCTTCCCGGATGGAAAGTTCTGCTCTATGCCGGTAAAGTTGCCGGATACAATGATCTTTATTTCGGTATGCCGGAAGAAAAAATACCGCTTCTTTTTGAACATCCAAAGTATGAAAAACTGCATATTGCCCTGTTTCCTTTTTCCTCCTTTGTCACAAGCCGTTTCGCCCCCTATTGCAAATGGAAAGTTCTCTGGGAATATTTTACAGCTCTTTCCGCAGAAGAGCCTGTGATCAAAACAGCTTATGATAAAAATTCTCCCCTTCCGCCGGACGCAGAGGAACTCTGCCGGCAGAAAATATATTCCACCATACGCAATATCTTTTTATACAGGGAAAACGGCATTTTACACGTAGCGGAAGGGTATTCCGGCCAGATCCTTGCCGACGGTACCCAGCCTTACCGGAAAAGGGAAAGAAGCGACTGTGTGATGGAAACTGCCGCCGCCCTTGCTGTGGATTCCCTTCTCGGCGGAGATCCGGAACATGGAAAAATGGCGCAGGAGATCATCTCCCGGCTCTGCAATGATCCGGACAATACCGCTTTATCTCCGGAAGACCCCTGTTACAGTCTTATGCAGTTTTATGAAAATACTCTTACCTACTATACTTCCGGCAACTCCATTGCCGCACTGCTGCTTGCCGTTACGCAGAAAGACTCCCGGTATATCCTCCACTCTCTGCGGATGATGTTTGCCATACTGCGGGTCACCGGTACGCAAGGATATGCTCCCCATTACTTCATCGTACCGGATTCTTTCAAAGAGCATAACTGGGATCATTTTGCCGGAGAACCTTTCTTCTATCCCTGTCCCCACAGACAGGCCGCTGTATGGAGTATGTTCCTTGCAGCATGGAAAGTTACAAAATATCCGCCGTTTCTGGAAAAAGCCAAATTGGGGATCCGTAAACTTATGGAAGTATATCCGCAATTAAAATGGATGAACGATTATTCCGGCGAACCGGTAAAAATGCTCCGCCCCCTCTCCTTCCTCTACCGGTTGGAGAAAACCCCTGAACATAAAGAATATCTGGAAAGAGTTGCCACCCATGTGGAAAGTCTTATGGATGCTTCCGGAGCAGTAAAAGCCTCTCAGGATCATCCCGAAAACGCTCTGTTCCCGCCGCCCCGTTCCAATGAGGAGTACGGCACAAGGGAAGCATCTCTCACCCAGACGGAAAAAGATCCCTGCTGCGATCTTCTTTATACCCAGGTCTTTGCCTTTGCGGGACTGCATGAAGCCTATATGGCAACCGGAGAGGAAAAATATAAACGCCTTGCCGATAAAGCTGCCTCCTTCCTCATCCGTACCCAGACCGTTTCAGAAAAACATAAAGAACTTTCCGGTATGTGGATGCGTTCCTTTGATTTTGAAACATGGGAATATTACGGAAGTTCCGCAGACCGGATATGGGGGGCATGGTGCATAGAAAGCGGTTGGGAAAATGCTCCCGCAGCTATGATTTTTTCTTTACGGAAAGCCAATAAAGGCTTGTTTGATCTTCTGCCGCCTGATGGAGCGTGGAGCAAATATCTTCCTCAAATTACAGAAGAGATGTCAAAAGTCTATCCGGTAAATATGGAAACAGGAAAAAGAGCGGCCGCTCCGGGAGATGACCGATGATTCTTGCCCCTGCAGTTATTTTTCTTTTTCTGCCCTGCATTTTCTGGATCAGTGCAGACAGAATGGAAACATTTCCCGCCGGAAAGATTTTACGCAGTATCTCTTTTCTTTTCATCACCCTTCTGGAAACTGCCGGAGGGGTCCTTCTATATTTTGTGAGTTTCCTGCAGGATAATTATGATTACAGTAAACGGGTGCATGATATTCTGAAAATATGGGA
>JAFVRL010000384.1 GCA_017504325.1 Lentisphaeria bacterium
ATGTACTTATTTCCTGCCTTGCGGAAATATCCGGTGGAAAATGCCGGATTATTCTCATTTTCCTGCCGGGCATAATGTGCAGAAAAAAGATACCGGAAAAGTTGTTCTTGCTTCTTCTATTGCCATTGGGCAGTTCACCCAGCCGGTGACCATTCTTGTTGCCGGAGATCCGGATGCGGGATATATCCTCCGGGAAAAGGGGTTTCCGGCAAGGATCGTTCTGGCGGAAACTTCGTTACAGGAAAACATCCTTCAGGATGATGCTTTGCTCCTTCCTGCATATTCAGGAAAAGCGGATATATATTTTATTGCTTTGAAAGAGCTGTCTTTCCCTTCTGATTTTTTCCTTACGGAAAGAGGTCTTGAGTATTTCCGGGGAAAGACTGTTCCCGGTGGAGGAGTATTGGCTCTTCTTCTCCCGGATCTTGATGCTGATCTCCTTCAGAAGATCCTTGATGAAACCCGGAAAGTGCTTTCCCGGGATTATGCCAATATCCTTTCCATATCCAATCCCCGGATGCTTCTTGCCTCCAATCTGCCGCTTACTGCTGATCCTGTGATTCTGGAAAATAATTTACAGGAGGTGTGTCTGAAAGCCGGAAAGAAGAGTATTTTTCCGGAAGGTTTTTTGCAGATCTTTACACCGGAATTGACAAAAAGCTCACTTTATCAGAGGCAGAAAAATATTCCTGCCCCTTCTTTTTCATTGCCGCTGCCTTTTATTGTGCAGGAAAAACTTTTTGAAGGGGCAGCCGGAGAAATCCTGGAGATTTTTCATTTCTGGGCGGCATTTTACAGAAAATATTTCTGGTTTTTCTGGGGATTTTTCCTGCCGGGCTATTTTATTTTCCGGTATTTCTTTTCTCCCGGTGAAAGACGGAAACGGTTGTTTCTCTGTTTTGAACATACATTTTTCATTACTGCCATCCCGCTGGGTGTCATATTGAGTTTCCCGGAAAAGTGGCAGGGGAGGGAACTATTGTTTTTTTACATGCTTCTACCGGGATTTTTTGCTTTTTTCACAGCATATTTGTGGAGAGAGGATGCCGGGGAAAATTTTGAAAAGATCCCTTCTTCCGGAGGTGTGAAGCGTTCCGCTTCTTTCCGGAAGGACCGTTTTCTTTCCCATTTGCCCCCGGTATGCACTGTATTGATCTTATGGATTATGCCGCTGCTTCTTCCGTTGAAGATGAATATTCTGCCGGGAGGAACTTCTTTTCATGTCCTCACATTGGGGCTTTTATTAATCACTGCCGGAACAGGAGGTGGTTTAGTGTTGCTGGAGACATTGAAAAATCTGGAACAGAAGAGTATTCCGGAAATACTGCTTGCCGTGCTTGCCGGAACCGGTATGGCCTTTTTACTGGTATTTCCGGTCGCATACAGCGGCAGCTGGCTTCTTCTGATCCCTCTTATGGTCTTTATGACCATATTGCAGTATTGTGTACTTCGGAAAAATTGAAATGGCGGGAAGCAGATCTTTCCGCAGAAAATGGAGAAAATATGAGTCTTGAGATCGTTATTGTCCGTCATGGCGAAACCCAGTATAATCTGACTTCCACCATTCAGGGGCAGTCGGATGTACCTTTGAATGAGAATGGTCTGCTTCAGGCCGGACTTGCTGCAAAACGGCTTGCAGGAGAAAATTTTACATTTGCTTATTCCAGTGATCTTTCACGGGCGATGGTGACAGCAGAGACCATCGTGCCTGATCTTGAGATCGTTTCCGATGCAAGATTACGGGAGTGGCATCTGGGAGACTGGCAGGGGAAAACTCTTGCCGAGATAGAAAAACTGTATGAAGGTGGTTTCCGTGCTTTTCTGAACGCCGGTCCAAAAGCAGCAGTTCCCAATGGGGAGAGCAGTTATGATGTTCTGGTACGGGTACGGGAGTTTCTGACGGAACTGCCTGCAAAACATCCGGAAGGAAAGATCCTTATCGTCTCCCACGGCGGAGCAATAAGAAGGATGTTCAATGTCTTTATGGGGGAACACAATACATTTGCAGAACTGCCCCAGGTGGATAATACTTCCATAAGCCGTTTTGTTTACCGTACTGATCATTGGCGCATGATCTGCTGGAACGATACAAGCCATCTTGCCGGGGGTACTCTCCTGGGAACGCGCTATTGATCCGGCTGTAAAAACGGGGCAGTTTTACTGTAAATTCATCCCTGCAGGCTGTTTCCTTGCATCAAGGAAATTGCCCGGATCCACGTTCAGAGGTTCCGGAAGATCCACGATCCCCCATCTGCGGGAGACCGGCCAGAAAATCGTCATGGCAAGTCCGATCATGTTCCGTCTGGGGATGAAGCCCCAGTTTCTTCCGTCAAGACTGTTGTAGGTATTGTCTCCAAGGGCAAAGAAATGATTATCCGGTACGGTGATCTCTCTGCCGTCTGCAAGGATGCCGTCTGCCCAATGCCCCAGATAACCGCCTTTGAATGTATATAATTTACGGAATTTCGGGGCTATATCGTATATGGGGACAAACTTTTCATCCCCGGCAGGTTTGACAAGAAGGATATTATCCACTATTTTCAGTGTATCCCCCGGCAGACCTGCAAGGCGTTTGATGTAATAGTATCCGGCAAGAGGCTGTGTGGGGGATTTCAACCCCACAGTGTTGAATACGATCACATCTCCTCTTTGAAACTCCCGGAAATGGATACTCAACCGTTCCACAAATACATGATCTCCGCTGGATAAATACCCGTCACAGAGAACTTCATCTTTCCGGAATTGAGGACCGCTTTTTTCAATGTACCGCCAGATATTACTGAAAAAATCACCGGGAAGAGTATATTTTTCTGTTCCGATATAAAAGGAACTGTTTTCCCAGAGAAGATATTTTGATTCTTTTTGCAGACTGTCCCGTTGAAATGTCCCCTCTTCCCTGACTTTGAGGTATGCCCGGCTGCTTTGCAGAGGCTGGAAAAAACGGGTCACAGGTCCCTGAAATTCTTTTGCTTTCTCCCTGTCGATGTAATGTATCCCGAACAAGGTCGGCTGCATACTGCCTGTGGGGATCTTGAAGGGCTGCAGATACAATGCACGGATCCCTCCCGCCACCATACAGGCTACAAGCAATACATCCAGAAAACCTTTCATGGAAACCGCAAAACCGGTACGGGGGACAAGCCGGGAAAGACTTTCTTCCCATTTGTCCAGTCTCTCTTCCTCCATTTGCAGATCGGCGGAAAAATTTTTTACCGTTTTCAGCTCTTTTTCCAATTCCTGTAAACCGGTTTTCTGTTTCGGTGACAGAATATCATCATCGCTTTTCAGGG
>JAFVRL010000037.1 GCA_017504325.1 Lentisphaeria bacterium
CCTCAAAAACTTCAGGATCGGATCAAAATTTTTTCCTGCGGAAAAATCTTTTGATCCTTGCCTTTGTTTTTTGAAGAACTTGCATTTGTATAAGTCTGTAAAGTTCTCTGACAGACTGCTCATGCTCATTTTTTTGAGGGAATACAACGGTAAAACACCTATTTGACAAGTAACACTCACAAGAAGTTCAATAAGCGTAAAATGCTGTTTACGGAAAGGGGCTTTGGAATTGTAAAAAACTGTTTTCATATTTCTCCATATATCAGTTTTGTCTTCCCTGCGGGGAAAATGTATATCTTCCTGATATACGGAAATAGAATTATTAAAAAAAGTATGGTTTACCGGGAAAAAGATACTTCTGTACCCTTACGGAAAATTCATTTTTCCGTACCCGTTGAGGTGTATTAATATACTGTGCAAAAAAGGAAAATCAAGTCTGCGGTATGATTTTTTTCAGCTCATCCATTGCCATATTCACCAGTTTGCCGATGGTGTAATCGGTGACTCCGGCAACAATATTGTCACAGGTATTGAAGGGGAGGAGAATGCGTTTTGCATCAGCTTGTGCAACAGCCAGAGCCATTGCCGGGGTGATTTCGCCGAAAAGGGAATCGGCAATGACGATCCCCAATGGACCAATGATCACATCGGCTTTCCGGCAGCAGACCTTTATGGCATTTTCCCCGGTTGCTGTATGATCGGCACCGGCTTTCAGCATGGCGGAAGAGGCAATGCTGTTTGTGCCTGCGGCAATCACCGTGAAGGCAGGGAAAAGTTCTTTGATCCGGGCGACAAGCAGTTTGCCTGCTCCGCCGCCCTGACCGTCAATAACAAGAATATTCATTATTCAGCAGAAGCATCCAGAGCTGTTCTTGCTGTACCGGAAACGATCCCTCTGGAGGATTCTTTGATGAAGTTGGCAAAATGCTGTACTTCCGGAGGTATTTCACTGCTTTCGATCTCTTCCAGAGCGTTTTTGCCGTTCAAACCTTTGAAGAAGTATGTTCTTACTGCATTACGCAGTGCCAGACGGGGACCGCTTGCCATTCCGATACGGCGCAGACCGATGGTGTTGACCCCGGCAACTCTTCCTTCATGGTCGGTAAGACAGAAGGGGGGGACATCCTGCAACACGGTTGCCGCCGCCGCAATCATGGCAACAGAACCGATACGGCAGAACTGGTGAACACGGATATCTGCACTCAAAACCGCCCCTCTTGCGATCTGAACGTGACCTCCCAGAACCGTATTGTTGGCGATCGTCACCTGATCCGCGATCACAGAATCATGCCCCACATGGACAAAGCACATGAGAAGAACATGATTGCCTACAACCGTTTTCTGGAATTCAAAGGGAGGTCTGTGGACTGTTACATATTCTCTCAAAACCGTATCGGAACCGATCTCGGTATAAGATTCGATCCCCTTGTAGAAACGGTGATCCTGGGGTTCTGCGCCGATATAAGCACCCATATATATGCGGCAGCGGGGACCGATGGTGGTATATTGCCCGATCTTCACATGGGCATCAATATAACAATCGTCACCGATCTTGACATTTCCTTCAATGATGGCATAAGGACCGATTTCTACATTATTACCGATCTCGGCATCGGGTGAAACTACTGCAGTAGGATGAATTGCCATAATATTCCTTTCGTTGATTTTTTCGATTCTCTTTCAACATTAATCTACCATAAAATGAGAGTGTGTCAACTTGATTTTCCGTATATCATGCGTTTTTTTTCAAAAAAAGCGTAAATACAGCACTTGCCGTTTGCATTTCACCGTGTATAGGTGTACTTTATTATTCAGAGGAAAGCCTGCATTTGGCAGGAAACTGTTTGTTGAACAATCCGGAGGAGTTTTGGATATGACCAGATCTGTTGCTGAAGAGATCATCCGTTTGAAAAAAGAGAGCGGAGCTTTTATTTTCGCTCACAACTACACTTTGCCTGAAGTACAGGATATTGCAGATTTTACAGGGGACAGTCTGGAGCTTTCCATCAGGGCAAAAGAGGTGAAAGCCGAAAAAATCGTATTTTGCGGAGTGTCTTTCATGGCAGAGACTGCCAAGATCCTTTCCCCGGATTCAAAAGTGCTGCATCCTGTTCCCGCTTCCGGATGCGCCATGGCGGATATGGCAGTTGCTGAAAAGGTGGCGGAATACAGAAAAAATCATCCCGGTACCGTTATTGTTGCTTATGTGAATACTACTGCAGCAGTTAAAGCGGAAGTGGATATATGCTGTACCTCCGCCAATGCGGAAAAGATCGTTGCCTCCATTCCCGCAGATAAGAACATTCTTTTCCTCCCTGACCGCAATCTGGGAAGAAATGTGATGAACTCCCTCGGCAGAAAAATGGAATTGTGGCCCGGCTACTGTCCTGTTCACAATAATATTGATGTGAAAATGCTGGAAGAGGCAAGGCGTCTTCATCCCGGTGCCGCCATCATGGTTCATCCGGAATGTCCGGAAGAAGTGGTGAAAAATGCAGAATATGCCATGAGTACCGGCGCCATGCTCCGTTTTCTCCCCAACGCAAAGGAAAAAGAATTTATTGTTGGAACGGAAGAAGGAATATTGCACCGGATGAGAAAAGAAAATCCGGATAAGATATTCTATCCTCTTCTGCCGCAAATCATCTGTCCGGATATGAAAAAAATCACACTGGAAGATGTACTCAAGAGTCTGAAGGAGGAAGTTTATGAAGTGAAACTTCCTGTGGAAACCATGAACAGAGCAAGAAAAGCCATTGAAAATATGCTTGCTGTAAAATAAATAAGATCCGGAGAATACTATGACAAAAAAAGATAATACCGTGGACATTTCCAGCATCGACAAAAATTTTGTTGTGCCGGGAGTTGGGGAATATGATTTGACCTTTACTGATGCAAGAGAGAGTAAGGTCATTGCTCTTGAAGGGCTTAAATGGATGCCGGAAGATGGGGCCTACCGCAGGATACCGGCAACATTTACTGCTGAAAATACCAATGCAGGAGTGATCACTCTGGGATGGCACACTTCCGGCGGGGCATTGCGTTTCCGGTCGGATTCCCCTGTGATCGTTCTGCGGGGAAAACTTGGTCCCGGCTGTGATATGAGCCACATGCCCAGAGCAGGGAGCTGCGGATTCGATTCCTATGTTTCTTCCGGACGGGAACTTCCTGTATATCAGAAAACTTTCCAGCCTGCCCCGGGACTTGTGGATTATAAATGTGTTATCGGACTCAATCCGGAAAGAAAAATGCTTTCCTGGATCATCAATCTGCCTCTTTACGGCGGCGTTATCAGTCTGGAAGTGGGCGTGGAAACGGGAAGCAAAATTCTGCCTCCCAAAGCCCATAAAATCAAAAAGCCCATTCTTTTCTATGGTTCCAGTATCACACAGGGGGGCTGTGCCACCCGTCCCGGCAATGCCTATACTTCCCACCTCTGCCGCAAACTGGATGCCGAACAGGTGAATCTGGGATTTTCCGGAGCCGGAAGGGGGGAAAAGGCTGTGGCGGAAGCCATTGCAAGTCTGGATCTTGCCGCATTCGTTTATGATTATGACTACAATGCCCCCAATGCGGAGCATTTGGAGAAAACCCATGAACCTTTCTTTAAAATCGTGCGTAAAGCACATCCCGGTTTGCCTGTGATCATGATGAGCCGTTGCAATGTCCATTCTCCCGGTGACAACAGGGAACGGGCTTCTGTCATCCGTAAAACCTATGACAACGCTGTGAAAAACGGTGATAAAAATGTGTATTTCATTGACGGGTATGAACTTTTTAAAGGGGATTGCCGGGATGCCTGTACGGTGGATGGTACCCACCCCAACGATCTCGGTTTTTACCGGATGTATAAAGCCGTATTGCCTGTTTTGCGTAAAGCATTGAAAAACAGCATAAAATAACCAAAGGATAAGAGAATGAAAAACTGGGTATCCCATCTTCTTACTGTGCAGAAACTGGATATGCGTCTTGCCGCATTGGAAACAAAATACCGGACGATCCCTCTGGAAAAGGAACGGTTGAAAGAAGAGTATCGTGCAGTGGGGGAAAAAGTGATCTCTCTTACTGCGCAGGTCCGGAAGTATGAATGCAGCATCAAAGAAAAGGAAATGGCAGAAAGTGAGCTGACGGAAAAGATCAAAAAGATCCAGATACAGTCTGCTACTGCCAAGAAAAACAGCGAATATCAGGCACTTATGAATGAGATTGCCTCCACCCATGCAAAGATTTCCGATATTGAAACGGAACAGTTGAAGGATATTGATGCGCTGGAAGAGACAAAGAAAGCTCTGCTTGTTGCTGCAGAGGAAAAGAAAGCTGCTGAACGGGCGGCAAAAACTGAATTGCAGGATCTTACAGAGACTGCTGAACAGATCAAGGTGGAAGCATTGAGCGTCAAAAAGCAGCGTAAGGAATTTGCATCCCTTTGTGAACCTGCCGTTCTGGAACTTTACGGCAGACTCCGGGAAAAAGACCGTACGCGCCAGTGGCTTGTGGCATTGAATAACGGCGCATGTGCCAACTGCGCTCTGAAAATCACGCCCCAGACGCTCAATGAAGCAAAAAAGGGACAGGTGACCACCTGTGATAATTGCGGCTGTATTCTTTACGATCCTTCCGCGCCCTCCGATTATCAGGAATAAAAGTTGTAATAAAAGTGAGAAAAGAGTTTTTTTCTTCTACTGTCATTTGAAATACACTTGAAGTTGTGCTATTTTAAATACTTGTAATTTTGAAGAGGTAATCTCAAGTAAAAGAAAAGAATTAAAAAAGGTGATTTTACTATGATGGATGTAGTTGTTGCATTGATGTACACGGCAGTTGTGATCATTTCGATCCTTCTTATTGCTTTGATTCTTGTTCAGCCCTCCAAAGG
>JAFVRL010000385.1 GCA_017504325.1 Lentisphaeria bacterium
ATTTTTCCATTGCGAAATACGGTGATTACGGTCAGCTGGTGAATCTGGATATGTCCAATCAGCGTGTTGGCGAACGCGTCAGCAGCGATGAATATGCCAAAGATTCTGTGGCGGACTTTGCGTTGTGGAAAGCGTGGGATGAAAAAGACGGCGATGTGAAATGGGATTCTCCGTGGGGACCGGGCAGACCGGGCTGGCACATTGAATGCAGTGCCATGAGTCAGAAATATCTGGGCAGGACCTTTGATTTGCATACCGGAGGGATCGACAATATGTTCCCCCACCATGAAGATGAGATCGCCCAGAGTGAAGCTGCCAATGACTGTAAATTTGTCAATTACTGGTTGCATTGTGAACATCTTACTGTAGATAACAGGAAGATGAGTAAATCTCTCGGTAATTTCTATACCCTGCGGGATCTTATGGCAAAAGGTTATACCGGTGCCGAGGTGCGCTGGGCATTGATGGGAACCCATTACCGTTCCAAACTCAATTTCAATCTCTCCCTCCTGGATCAGGCAAGAGTGAATCTGCGTTCCTTTGCTTCTCTCTTCTCCCGTCTGAAAGGGCTGGACAAAGGTGATGCGGGAAAAGCAGATGCGGAAACTCTTGCAGCAAAAGCTCTGCAGGATTTCGGTGATGCGCTGGGGGATGACCTCAATATTGCGGAAGCTCTTTCTGCTGTATTCAAATTACAGAAGGCTGTCAATACTGCTCTTGCCGCGAAAGCATGGCAGGAAGATGCCGGAAAAGTCATTCTGGAAACCTTCAAAAAATTCAATACCGTGCTTGGTTCTCTGGATATGGAAACGGAAGAGGAAACGATCCCTCCGGAAATCATGGCTCTTGCCGAAAAACGGCAGGCGGCAAGAAAGGCAAAAGATTTTGCTGCTGCAGATGCTCTGCGTGATGAACTCAAAAGCAAAGGCTATGTCATTGAAGATACTCCCGCAGGAATGAAAGTGAAAAAAATCTGATAAAGACTTCCGGGATCGATCGCAAAGCGGTTTTCTTTACGGGAGAACCGCTTTTTTATTTTTTCTTTTCCATGGGAATGGGGACAGGTGTGGAAATACCGGTGGAAAGGATCTCAAAGGGAATATCATAGACTTTTTCAAGATTTTCCTTACAGAGGACTTCTTCCGGGGCTCCTTCTGCAATAAGTCTGCCTTTTTTCATCAAAACAAAATTCGAGGCATATTTTGCCGGAAGGATGAGATCATGGGAGACAAGAAGGATCGTCAGTGCTTTTTCTTCACACATTTTTTTCAATATGTCATAAAGTTCCAATGTGTGTCTGTAATCCAGCGCAGCACAAGGTTCATCCAGAAGAAGGATCTCCGGCTGCTGAACAAGGATCGCTCCGATGGCGGCACGACGGAACTCGCCGCCGCTTAAAGAAGCGCATGTTCTTTCTGCAAGTTCCGCAAGTTCCAGATCCCGCAATACTTTTTCCACCTCTTTTTCATCATCGGCAGAGGCAATGGGTAAACCGAAAAGATTTTTTTTTGCAAGTCTTCCTGTAATGAGAAGATCTCTCACCGTCATATTTTCAGCCAGCGGCAGTTCCTGCGGGACAAATCCGGTGATCTTTGTCCGGTCAGCTATGGAATAGTGTTCCAGCGGAACTCCTTTGAGAAGTACCCGCCCCCGTTTGATTTTCTGTATTCCGGCAAGAATACGCAATAATGTACTTTTTCCGCATCCGTTGCTTCCCGCAAGAACCGTCATCTTTCCGGAAGGAAGTGCAAAAGAGAGATCCGAAAAAAGTCCCGCCTTTTCCATGTAGGAAAATGTGATATTTTCTGCCCGCAGGGGCGAAAGATTTTCTTTCATCTTTTTCTGTTCCTTTCTTTGCCGTTTTCATACAGAATCCACAGGAAAAGTGTTCCTCCGGCAAGGGAGGTTATCACTCCGGGCGGGATCTCCCGTTCAGGGAAAATGCAGCGGGAAAGCAGATCGCACAATGTGAGAAATACTCCTCCTGCCCAGAAGGAAAGAGGAAAAAGTTTTCTGTTGTCGGAAAAACCGCATTTACGCAGAATATGAGGGATGATCAGCCCTGCAAAACCGATGATCCCGGAAACCGCAACACTTCCCGCTGTCAGCAGAGAAGCGAGAATGATAAGAAAATAACTTGTTTTTACCGGATCGATCCCCAGACTGCGGGCGTGATCATCCCCCAGCGCAAGCGCATTGGCTTTCGGGGAAAGCAGCCACAGCAGCAGAACCGGAAATGGAATGAAAAAAAGAAAAAAACGCAGCAGGACCGGATCGGCAGAAGAGAGATCTCCCAGCATAAACCAGGTGACGGAACACATTTCCGTTGTCCCTGCAAAAGAGATGAGACACATAAGAATACTTGAGGAAACCGTCCCGGTAATGACACCGGAAAGCAGCAATGCGGTACTTTCGCCTCTGGCTGTTATACTGCCCAGAAGCAGAACGAACACAATCGCCGCCAATGCCCCTGCACCGGCAAATACCGGTATGGTGCAGGCACTTGTCATTGCCGCCCCTGTAATAAATGCCAGAGCTGTTCCCAATGCCGCACTTCCGCTCACTCCGAGAATAAAGGGATCCGCAAGCGGATTGCGTAAAACTGCCTGATAAACACTTCCGGCTATGGCAAGACTGCCGCCGACAGTAAAGGATGTCGCTATCCGGCAGATCCGGGAGAGGATCAGTGGAGAGAGTGTACCACTTTCTGTCCGGAACTGTTCCGGTGAAATAAAAGTTGAACCGAAAAAAAGCGCGCAGAAAACTGTTGAAACGGTAAGAAGCGCAAACAGAAATAAAAAGGATATATTCCCCACAAGAACAGTTCTTTTCATTTTTGCATCCAATTTTATTCCTGTTTATTTTTCCGGATCATTTTTATCCACGGACATACTGTCCAGCAGTTCACGAGTCAGTTTTCTGCCAAGAAGAAAGAATTTCCGGTCAGGATACCAGAGTACCGGTACACCTTCTTCAATGGTGAGGTCTCCGTAGATGGCAAGATCTTTTCTTTCCATGGCAACATCTCCGTTATTCATAAATTCCACAGGGGAAGAGAACCAGACCGGCTGCCATGCCCCGGGCCGGTATTCCCCTTTGAGAATATACAGGGGATTGCGCCAGTTGTTTTTTGTCTGCGGAACAGTTTCCCCGTTATATCCGTCGTGATTATGGATGAAAAGCACATATTCCCCTTCACCTGTCTCATACATGGGACAGGGACTTAATGGATGCAATATACCTTCTCCATCATCTTTATAACGCAGGATCTCCGGTTGCCGCCAGTTGATGCCGTCATCTTCTGAAACAGAGTACCATACATGACCTTCTGTTGTACGCATGACCATAAAAAGCCGTCCGTCCGGCAGTTGACAGACTGCCGGTTCTTCTGCGCAGAAACGGTCTGAATAATGGCGCAACGGAGCGGTAAGGGGCTTTTCCGCATCGGTAAGGAAGGATAGAATGAGATCTTCCGGTTCCGGATCTTCATCAATATTGTCCAGAGAGAAAAATTCACATCCGCAGGGATGCTGTGTCCAGGAGTTCGGACCAGGTGGATAATTCAGCCATCCCCGGGTGAAACCCATGATGACTTTGCCGGAACGCAGACGGTACGCCCGCTGCCAGAGGACCCAGTCAACGGCTTCTGCCGGATCAGGAAGATCATACTTTGTTTTGGGCAATTCCCTGACAGATTCTCTGCTCCATGTTTCTCCGCAGTCATCGGAATACATGATCGCCATACTGCCTCTCTGATGATGCCCTTTTTTCCCCTGATGTTTGCAGTATATTACATATATTCTTCCGGATTTTGATATGGCGGGAGATGCCCAGGAACCCATATTCCTGCCTGTTTCCGGATCTGTTTCATCCTGCAGAAGATTTCCGGGATTTGTCCAGTCCTTTCCGTTATTGAAACTGAAGGATAGAACCGGACGCTGGGTGAAAGTCCCTTCAAAAGCACTCATGGTCCATAAGGCGCACATTCTTCCGTCTTTTGCCCGGAATACATGCAAATGCTCATTTCCGTGATCGTTGTTATTCCCCTTTGCCGCCGGAATATAGACGATATAATCCGGGTTTGTCCGGAAAAGTTCTTTTTTTAAAAAACTTTCTTCAAAATCCATGTTCTGTTTCCTGTATTGTTATAC
>JAFVRL010000386.1 GCA_017504325.1 Lentisphaeria bacterium
AAAAGGAATATATATATATATATATATCAGATTTTTATGTCTTGCGGCGAGATGGTTGAATAAGGAATGTATTTTCTTTTCAAACACAAAGAAACTCAATGCAACTGACAGAACGCAAATAACATAAAGGTGCAGCATAAAAATAATTGCATCATCTGTTATTCCTCCTGTAATGGGATAAAATAAATGAAAATAAATTTGCTCGAAGGGAAGTTCTCCAAATGAAATATTTATCCATTGATAAAAAATACAGGCAGAAATGCAGAATATGAACAAAAATGTTCCGGTCAATCCGGCTGTAAAGTGCAATAATTTTTTCAGCATAATGGAAACTTCCTATGAAAAAGGCAAAATTGTTTTCCCTTGCTGGAAAACAATTTTGCAACAAAAGTTTTTGTAAAAAGGATAGGGGGAAGGGGGAAAGGAAAAGAAACTTTTTTCAAAAAGTTTTTTGCCTTTCCCCTGAAAACTCTCTTTCCGATTCCAATTAATACACTTCGTTCAAAGACCATTTTGAGGGCAGTTCTTCTTCTCTGCATACCCATTTACCGTTGGTGAAGTCGGGAATGGGAACAGGGAGACCACCCATAGCGATGGACTGTTCGGAAAGACAGGTAATGCACATCCATGCGGCTACGTCATAGACGTCGATGGGAGGAGTAGTGCGTTTCTGGACAGCATCAAAGAAGGCGCGCAATGCCAGAGAATCCATACCGCCGTGACCGCCTACTACATTATTTCTGTATGCCTGCCAGATGGGGTGATCGAATCTTTCATAAAGATCTTTTACGGGAGTCCATTCATGGGTGGAATAGGGATTTCCGGCAACATCCAGTTTGCAGTAACGGGGACTGATGCCTTCAATGTAAATACCGTTGCTGTTTTCCAGCCAGATGCCCTGTGTACCCTGAACACGGCAGTCCCGGGAATAGGGACGGGGGAGGGAGACACCGTGGGTCATGGTGATGACTTCACCGTTGGCACATTTGATGTTGGTGACAACGATATCCGCTTCATTGAAGTGAACATTGTTGATACCCTTTTTACGGGCGGCAAGGTCGAATCCGCAACTCTTGGTGGCTGTGGAGGTGAGGGTGAGGAAACGGTTGCCCCGGTTGATCTTCAGAATCTTGGCGATGGGACCCAGCCCGTGGGTGGGATAAAGTTCCCCGTTGCGGTGCAGATTGTGCAGAGCGCGTTCCTGACGGCTGTCGGTACGGTAACCCATTTCGCTCAAATCATGTTCATAACCACATTCGCAGTAGATGAGTTCGCCGAAAAGCCCTTTACGGACCATATTCATGACCATAAGTTCATTTCTTCCGTAGCAGCAGTTTTCCAGCATCATGCAGGATACCCCTGTGGATTCGGCGGCATGGACAAGCTGCCACAATTCATCGCAGGAGGCGGCTCCCCCTACTTCAATGGCGGCGTATTTACCTTTTTTCATGGCATCGCAGGCGATCTGGATGTGGGAGTTCCAGGAGGTGGGGACGATGACTGCATCCACATTCTTATCATCCAGAAGATCCAGATGACGCAGATAGGCTTTGGGTCTTTTGATCTTGTATTTGTCAAAAAGACCTAAAAAGTGGTCTATTTTCTGTTGGGAAAAGTCACAGGCGGCAGTTACCACCACTTCCCCGGAAAGAGCAACAATGGATGCCAAAAGGGTTTCCGCCCGTCCGCCGAGCCCGATGATACCGATCTTTACTTGTTTCATTTTGTTTCCTTATGGTTGAAAAATTTGGATCATATTATTTTGTTTCTGCAAAAGGTACATGCGTGAGTTTGGGCAGTCTTGCCAGAGCATCCAGTGTGAGGGGACTGTATTGACCTGCCTTGTGATAGTGATAGGCAAGAGCCGCCACCATTGCCGCATTGTCGGTACAGAATTTTTTCGGCGCGATGATGCAGCGGACATTTTTCGGACATTTTTTCTCAAATTTTTCCCGCAGTACACTGTTGCACGCTACTCCCCCGCAGAGAACTGCGGAACCTGCCCGGTAGAGCTTTACAGCATCAAAAAGTTTGGAACAGAGAACATCGGTAAGAGCTTCCTGATAAGAAGCCAGAGTGTCGGTAAGAAGTTCTCCTTCTATATGTTCTGTATTTCCGTCCGGCGCATATTTTTTTGCATGGTAAAGCAATGCGGTCTTCAGTCCGCTGAAACTGAAATTGAAACGGTTTTCCGGATCAAGTCCTTTGCCGGATGTTCCGGTAAGGGAACGGGGGAAATGAAATCTTTTTCCGTCGCCGCCTTTGGCAAGCCTTTCAATGACAGGCCCGCCCGGATAACCCAGATTGAGCATTTTTGCCCCCTTGTCCAGAGCTTCTCCTGCGGCATCGTCGATGGTGGTGCCGATGACTTCCGCATTGCCGTCGGAATGGATGATGACGATGGAGGTATGTCCTCCGGAGACCACAAGTGCCGCCATGGGGTACAGGGCGGGATCTGCAAAATCCAGATCTTCCGCCTCGATAAAAGCTCCGTAGATGTGGGCAAGAAAATGGTTTATGCCGATAAGAGGTTTGTTGTAAGCGGAGGCAAGACCTTTTGCAAAATTCAGTCCCACCAGCAGAGCCGGTACAAGGCCGGGAGCGTGGGTGACTGCGATGGCATCCACATCCTCCACTTTCATCTCTGCATTTTTCAATGCTTCCTCACAGACTTTTTCAATAGCGGTAAGGTGTTCCCGTGCCGCAAGTTCAGGGACGACTCCCCCGTAAAGCGCATGTTTTGCCATCTGGGAGGAAACAATATTGGATATTACTTTTCTCCCGTTTTCAATGATCGCCACGGCAGTTTCGTCGCAGCTGCTTTCAATT
>JAFVRL010000387.1 GCA_017504325.1 Lentisphaeria bacterium
GGGGAAGGTATATTGTTCGTGACTTCCAGCATTGAGAAACTCACCGCCGCCTGCCTCTAATTTTGCAGTAAAAGAATTTATTTTTTCTTCCGTTTTATCCAGTGGAACAAGGTTGCAGCATATTGCGCCTTCTCCGCGGATCACAAGGCCCATAAGAGGGTCATAGTAATTCCCGTTCCTGGAGAGAAAACTTTTTTCTTCATGATTGTCATAATAAAGAGCGAAACCTTCCAGATCATTTCTTCCCTGAAAAACCTCACGGCTGCGGGTGTTGCTCATATTCCCGCCATTCATACGGTCGGCAAGGCTGGGGCCGCCCATGACCATAGGCCGCATGGAAGTTTTGTTGCTTTTACAGCCTCTCTTCACATACTCCTGTGCCACGGTCGGGTGAATATTGCCCCAATGGATGATGTCCGGAGCTATATAACTTTCTTTTCCGGCAAAACGCACGATCTCGTTCTGTACCATATCCCAGTCTTTACCGAACTCTTCCGGACTGCTTTCCAGATAGGGACGGTCGGGAAATTCGCTTTTCGCATGAAAAGAAAATTTCAGCCAATGGGAGTTGTCGATAAATTCCTGCTTCCAGATGTCCGGCATCTGATCCAATGAAAAAGATTTATCATGGTCATTGTAATAAAAGCAGTTCAAAGTAACTTTGAATCCATATTTATCATGGATATTTTTCAATCCTTTCAGATAAAAATGATCAAAGGCACTTTTGGGGCGTTCCTTTGTCAGATCGGTAAAAAGGAAACTGTGGTCATCAATATAGAAATTGAATCTCTTGAAAGATTTTTTATCCCAGACAACGGTGATTTCCTGTGAATACAGACCATAAGGAGTCATTTCGCTTACGGTTATATTATTGATTTTTTCTGTAAGAGAAATCTCTTTAGTAAAGCGTCTGCCTACCATTTCAGCAGCTTCGCCGTTTACTTTCACAGGTCTCCCGCTGCCGAAACCTTCCAGAAGGATGGTCAATGCTTCATCAGATTCTTTCCCGTGATTGTGATTCAGGATCGCGCCCTGACGGATGTTGGTAATTTCAATCATTTTTATTCCTTTCTTATTCTTCCCATGATGTGTTGCCCATAAAGCCTTCATTGAAGAAAGCAGATCTATACCCTTTTTCCACAAGAGTTTTCACAGCAAGTTCAATTCTCTGCATGTGATCAGGCAGATAATTGAAATAATAGGGGAAAGAATATTGTTCGTGGGAAGCAAGCCCTAAAAATTCCCCGCCGGACTTTTCCAGATCGGCGGTAAAATCATTGAGGCGTTTTTCGATCTGATCCAGAGGAACAAGATTACAGCAGACTGCACAGCTTTTACGGATCACAAGATCCATAAGAGGATCATAGTAATTTCCATGATGAGTAAGATAACTTTTTTCTTCATAGGGTTCATAGTAGAGAGCAAAACCTTCCAGATCATTTCTTCCGTCAAAAACATCTCTGCTGCGGGTATTATTCATATTCCCGCCTTTCATACGGTCGGCAAGGCTGGGCCCGCCCATGACCATGGGACGCATGGAAATACAGTTGTTTTTAGCCCCCCGTTTGACATACTCCTGTGCCACAGTGGGATGGATATTGCCCCAATGGATGATGTCCGGAGCTATATAACTATCTTCTCCGGCAAAACGGATGATCTCATTCTGCACCATATCCCAGTCTTTCCCGAACTCTTCCGGACTGCTTTCCAGATAAATACGGTCGGGAAATTCGCTTCTGGCATGGAAAGAAAATTTCAGCCAATCGGAATTATCGGTAAATTCCTGTTTCCAGATATCCGGCATCTGGTCAAGGGTAAAGGATTTATCGTGATCGTTGTAATAAAAACAGTTCAGAGTAACTTTCCATCCATATTTATCATGGATATTTTTCAAGCCTTTGAGATAGAAATGATCAAAGGCACTTTTGGGGCGTTCTCTGGTCAAATCGGTAAAGAGGAAACTGTGGTCATCAATATAGGTATGGAATCTCTTGAAAGATTTTTTATCCCAGACGACAGTAATTTCCTGCGTATATTTTCCGAAAGGAGTCATTTCACTTACGGTAATATTATTGATTTTTTCTGTAAGTGCGATCTCCTGAAAAAGCGTCTGCCTGCCATTTCGGCAGGCTCGCCATTGACTTTCACTGGTCTCCCGCTTCCCAAACCTTCCAGAAGAACAGTCAAAGACTTTTCTGTTTCAGTACCGTGATTGTGATTGAGGATCGCGCCCTGACGGATGTTGGTTATTTCAATCATTGTTTACTCCTCTTTTCTTATTTTTCATCCCATGCGGTATTGCCCATAAAACCTTCACTGAAAAATACAGGTTTATAACCGGCTTCCGCAATAATTCTGATGGCAAGTTCAATACGTTCAAGATGGTCGGGCAGATAGTTGCAGTAATAGGGGAATGTATATTGTTCATGTGTGCCGATATTCACATATTCCGCACCGTATTCGTCATTGACGGCAAGGAAATTCTTTACTTTGCCTTCGATCTGATCCAGGGGAACAAGATTGCAGGTGGCTGCTCCGCCGCCTCTGATCACAAGTCCCATAAGGGGATCATAGTATCCCCTGTGTTTGGCAAGATAACTTTTTTCTTCATGATTTTCATAATAGAGGGCAAAACCTTCCAGATCATCTCTTTCTTTGAAGAATTCCCGGGAGGGAAGTTTGCTCATATCCCCGCCTTTCATACGGGCGGCAAGGCTGGGGCCGCCCATAACGGTAGGACGCAGGATGGGAGTATAATTTGTCACTCCTCTTTTCACACATTCCTGTGCCACGGTGGGGTGGATATTGCCCCAGTGGATAACCATGGGAGCTATATAGGATTCCTCACCGGCAAAGCGGATGATCTCATTCTGAACCATATCCCAGTCCTTACCGAACTCTTCCGGACTGCTTTCCAGATAGGGACGGTCAGGGAATTCGCTTTTGGCGTGAAAGGAGAATTTCAGCCAATCGGAATTGTCGATAAATTCCTGTTTCCAGATATCGGGCATCTGATCCAGAGAGAAAGATTTATCGTGATCGTTGTAATAAAAACAGTTGAGAGTAACTTTCAATCCATATTTATCATGGATCTTTTTCAACCCTTTGAGATAGAAGTGGTCGAAAGCACTTTTGGGTCGTTCCTTTGCCAGATCGGTAAAGAGGAATATGTTATCATCAATAAAAGAGTTGTAGCGTTTGAAGGATTTTTTATCCCAGACAACAGTAATCTGCTGGGAGTAGAGACCATAAGGCGTCATTTCGCTTACAGTGATATTGTTGATTTTTTCTGTAAGTGCGACCTCTTTGGAAAAGCGTCTGCCAACCATTTCGGCAACTTCCCCGTTTACTTTTACAGGTCTCCCGCTTCCGAAGCCTTCCAGAAGAACAGTCAAAGACTTTTCTGTTTCAGTACCGTGATTGTGATTCAGGATCGCACCCTGACGGATGTTGGTGATCTCTACCATTTTCATCTCCTTTTTTTAAAAACGAAAAATCATAAATAATTTTCATACTATAA
>JAFVRL010000388.1 GCA_017504325.1 Lentisphaeria bacterium
GGAAGGTTCGGATTTTTTGCCATTGCCGGGATTTTCTGTGCATTGGCAGTATTGACCCATCCATCCAGTGCGGTATTTGCAGTATTTGTATTTATTTACCTTCTGGTAAGGGGGATACTGGGGAGGGGGCTTGTAAGCCGGAACAGGAAGATTTTTACAGCTTTTGCATTTATCCTTCCTGTCATACTGCTTACTTCTGTATGGTCGTATCATGTAAGCAAACTTGCAGCCCGGCCGGTTTTCATTCAGGGCAACAGTGGATTCAATCTTTATCTGGGGAACAGTTCAGGAGCTACAGGAGCCTGTGACATTCCGCCCGGAAAAGCCTGGTATAAGATCCATGGGGAAAATGCCCGGGAAGCGGAAAAACAGGGAATGGGAGCTGATACTCTGTTTGTGAAAAAAGCGATCGGGGAAAGTTTGAGAGATCCGGTGGAAAGTCTGGTAAGAACCGGGCGGAAAGTTCTGTATATCTTTTCGGCTTCGGAACTTTCCACATGGTCGGATATTACGCCATTGAAAAAATGTTTCTTTCATAAATATCTTTTCCATTATTTCTTCCTGTTTCTTTCCATCTGTGCCGCCATGGTCTTTTTTACAAGAATTTTCCAGAGACGGTTCCTCCATGACATGCGGTATTTCATCCTTCTTGGCTCCAGTGTGATCCTTGCCCAGCTCCTTACTGTAAGTGCCGGACGCTACCGCATGGGACTTCTGTTGGTACTTGCGGCGATCGCAAGTCTTCTTTTTGCATCTCCCGGCAGAACATTCAGTAAATACTGGAAGGCGGGGACTGCTTTTGTTCTCTTTCTTGCTATTGGGATCGGGGGAATGGTTCTTGATATGAAGGCACGGGGCAGTGATCTGAAAGAATATTCACGCCTTCTGCTTGCAGAAGCACATCTGAAAAAAGGGGAAGTACGGCTTTGTGAGGAGGTGCTTCAACAGAAACCTTTGCATTATCATAAATTGGATGCCCAGTATTATGATCTTCTGGCAAAGGCAAGGATCATGGAAAAGGATTTTACCGGGGCAATAAAGATCCTGGAAGAAGCATTGCAGAAAGAGCCGGATGATTTTGCGCTTCTTATGAATTACGGAACACTTCTTCTGGAAATAAAAGAGTGGAAAAAGGCAAAAGATGTTTTTGATAAAGCTTCCCTTCTTCCTCATTCCCGCCGTAATATGACGGATCTGGAGTATAATTACGGATTGCTTGCCCAATACACCGGAAACTTTGCAGAAGCGGAACGCCGGTATCATGCCGTGTTATTGCTTGATCCGTTGTATGCAAAAGCATTGAACAATCTTGGCGTATTGCTGATCCGTGCCGGGGAAGCCCTGCAGGCGGAACATTTTCTTTTACGGGCGTGCACTATGGAGGAAAAGAATGAACAGTATTTCCTGAATCTTGCTGTTGCCCGGAAAATAGCCGGAAAATTTGCAGAAATGGAAAAAGCCTGTCGCAGGGCATTACTGCTGAATCCGCAATCCAAAGCAAAAATGCTTTTGCAGGAAAGCAATATAAAGTAAGCGGAGGAAACGGAGGAAGAATTTATTTTTCACTCCGTTTATTTTATTTCCGGTTGTTTTTCAGCATTTCTTTGCTTTACGCCATTCCCTGATGAGTTCGCCGCCGTATGCAAATTCCTTTTCAAAGGCGTCAAAATCATTTTCCTCGATCATTTTTTTCATCCGGTAATACCGTTTTTCATGGTCTTCCAGAGCTTCGAGGACTGCTTCCCTGTTATTGGAAAGGATCTCTTTCCACATGCGGGGGGAGGATGCTGCCACCCGGATAGTATCCCGGAAACCGCTTGCGGCACCGGCAAAACGCTGGGCTTTGAGTTTTTCATCCTCTTCATCCAGTACGCTTAATGCCAGAGCCGAAGAGATGATATGGGGAACGTGACTTGTATGTGCCACAAGGGAATCATGTTCTTTTGCTCCGATACGGAGTGTTTTGCCTCCCACAGCTTTCCACAGATCTTCAATGCGGATGATATTGTTTTCCTCCGCACCTTCCGGCGGGACGATAAAGATGGAGGCATTGTCATAGATCCCCGGGACAAGGGCATCGGGGCCGCTTAATTCCGTTCCCGCCATAGGGTGACTTCCGATAAAGGCGGCTTCCGCTTCCATTGCGGCATCTTCAATACAGCCTTTGACGCTTCCAATGTCTGTAAGGACGGCATCTTTCTGCATATAAGAAGAGTATTTCTTTATAAACTCACAGATCACAGGAACGGGAAGAGTGAGGATGATGATACTTCCTGTCCGGAAGGCTTCTTCCGGAGTAGCACAGATTCCGTCCAGATACCCGTCTTTCACAGCTTTTTCCGCCACCTCTTTTCTTCTGGCGTAACCATATACTTTATAGTTTTTTTCCTCTTTTCTTCTGCCCAGTTTCAGGGAGGAGGCAAGGGACATGGCAAGCATTCCCAGTCCCACGATCACGAGTCTTTCTTCCGCCATTTTTTCTTTCCTTATTTTATGATGTTATCTGCCTTTTGCATAGGGGACAGGATCTTTCAGGATCTCTGCAAGATATTTTCCGGTATAGGATGCGGGATTTTTTGCCACTTTTTCCGGAGTTCCTTCCGCAACAAGTCTGCCGCCGGCGTCCCCGCCTTCCGGACCCAGATCTATGATGTGGTCGGCTACTTTGATCACATCCAGATTGTGTTCGATGACAAGTACGGTATTGCCTTTATCCCTTAACTTCATAAGGACATCAATAAGCTGCATGATGTCGTAGGAGTGAAGTCCGGTGGTTGGTTCATCCAGAATATAGAGCGTATGACCTCTGGGGATCTTGGCCAGTTCCGTAGCAAGTTTCACTCTCTGTGCCTCCCCGCCGGAAAGGGTGGTTGCCGATTGTCCCAGAGTAATGTAACCGAGTCCCACATCCTGAAGGGTTTTCAGTTTCCGGTGAACATTGGAGACCGGTTCAAAAAAGTCCACAGCCTCATCCACAGTCATTTCCAGGATCTCTGCAATATTTTTCTTTTTGTATTTCACGAGAAGCGTCTCATCATTGAATCGTTTTCCGTGGCAGACGGAACAGGGAATATAGACATCCGGAAGAAATTGCATTTCGATTTTTTTGATCCCGTCTCCTGCGCACTCTTCACATCTGCCGCCTTTCATATTGAAACTGAATCTTCCCGGACCGAAGCCCCGCATTTTGGATTCCGGAAGTTCGGAAAAAAGATTGCGGATGGTGCCGAAAAGTTCCGTATAAGTGGCTGGATTGCTTCTTGGAGTACGCCCGATGGGACTCTGGTCGATGACGATGGCTTTCCCTATATGTTCCAATCCTCTTATCTCTTTATACTTGCAGGGGGGAGGGGCACTTTCCAGTTCAAAATGCCGTTCCAATGCGCCCCGTAGAATACGGTTGACAAGAGAACTTTTTCCTGAACCGGATACTCCGGTAACGCAGGAAAATGTACCCAGCGGGATCTTGACATCAATATTTTTGAGATTGTTTTCCTCTGCCCCCAGGATCTCAAGAAATTTTCCGTTTCCGGTACTGCGGAACTGGGGCGTTTTGATCTGCATCGTCCCGGACATGAATTGTGCCGTAAGGGATCTGCGGGAGGTCATTACTTCCCGGGGCGTTCCTGCTGCAACAAGTTCGCCGCCGTGGATACCTGCTTTCGGCCCCAGATCCAGAAGGTAGTCCGCAGCAAACATGGTTTCCATATCATGTTCCACTACCACTACCGTATTTCCCAGATCCCGGAGTTTCCGCAAGGTGGCAAGCAGTTTCCCATTGTCCCTCTGATGCAGTCCGATGGAAGGCTCATCCAGAATATACAAGACCCCTACAAGTCCGCTGCCCAGCTGGGTGGCAAGGCGTATCCTCTGTGCTTCCCCGCCGGAGAGAGTCCCGCTTTCCCTGTTCAATGTGAGATAGGATAACCCTACATCCTCCAGAAATTTCAGACGGGAAATGATCTCTTTTTTCACCTCTTTGATAATGGCGTTTTTCTCCACATCCAGATCCAGTTTCTCCATGAAGGATTTGGCTTTTTCCACAGAAAGGGAACAGAATTCATAAATGGAAAGTCCGCCGACAGTTACAGCAAGACTCTCTTCCTTCAACCGTTTTCCCCTGCACTCCGGACAGGGACGGAATACCATGTACTCTTTCAGCCGTTCCCGGACGCTGTCGCTTTCTGTTTCCGCCTGCCTTCTCTGCATATTGGCAAGTATTCCTTCAAAGGGGGCGATCCATTTATGCAGTTTCCCCCGCATATAGAAACTCATGTCGATCTCCTCGTCCCCGCTTCCGTGAAGAAGTACATTCCTGATCTTTTCCGGAAGTTCCCGGAAAGGGGTGGAGAGCATTTCCGGCATATTGTAATGATTGGCAATGGATTTGAGAATATGGTTGTAGTAGATGATGAGATTGCGCGGGCCTCTCCGCCAGCCGGGGATGGCTCCCTTTTTGATGGATAAGGAATCATCGGGAACAACAAGACGCTCATCCATGACCATCAATGCTCCCAGCCCGTTGCATTTGGGACAGGCTCCGAAAGGACTGTTGAAGGAAAAATGTCTGGGTTCCAGTTTGGGGATGCTTATTCCGCAATCGGGACAGGCAAGGTGTTCACTTATGCGTTCCTCCTTCCACCTTTTTCCGGGATTGGCAGGATCGGTGTTCTGGATGAGAAGGATCATAAGTCCGTGACCTGTTTTCAGAGCAGTCTCCACAGAATCGTTCAACCTGGATCGGTCGGTCTTTCCTGTGATGAGCCGGTCAACGACCGCTTCAATGTCATGCCTTTTTGTTTTGGCAAGATTCGGCATATCCTCACCCAGCATAACGATCTCCCCATCGATCCTTGCCCGTACAAAACCATCTTTGGCGATCTGGGTGAGAATGTCTTTGTGTTCCCCTTTTTTTCCTGTTATATAAGGAGTAAGGATCATCATTTGCAGCCCTTCCGGAAGTTTCAAAATCTTTTCACAAATGGTCTGGGGGGACTGGCTGGAGAGTTCCTTGCCGCATTTTGGACAGTGGGGGAGACCCGCATGGGCATACATAAGACGCAGATAGTCATAGATCTCGGTCACAGTCGCCACAATGGAACGGGGATTGGAGGAGGCACTTCTCTGTTCAATGGCAATGGCAGGGGAGAGTCCTTCAATATGCCGTACTTTGGGCTTCTGCATCCGGTCGAGAAACTGGCGGGCGTAGGCGGAGAGACTCTCCACATATCTTCTCTGCCCTTCCGCATAGAGAGTATCAAAGGCAAGTGTGGACTTGCCGGAACCGCTTAATCCGGTAATGACCGTAAGAGAGTTGCGGGGGATCCGTACATCAATATTTTTTAAATTGTGTTCTTCCGCCCCTTTGATAAA
>JAFVRL010000389.1 GCA_017504325.1 Lentisphaeria bacterium
AACAGAATGTTGAAAAAGTGAAGATCGCCCGTAACGGTGAAAAGATCGATATGAGAAATACTTTTGTCAATGTTGACCCTGCTGTGGGCAGAGAGGCAAGTCTGATGATCAGAAAAAAGGGATTTGAAAAATATTTCAACAACTTTGTTAAAGAAATGATCGATGCGGGTATTCCTGTAATGTGGGCGGTCCTTATGGATCTTTCCCCGGAAAAAGATGCCGGAAGGGGGGGACATTTACGGTTGATCACAGGTTATGAAACGGAAGAAAAGATCCCTCTTGTGCCTGCTGCCGGAGGAAAAAAGAATAAGAAAGTAAAAATAGAACGTATTATTTTTTCCGATACATGGGGCAGGGGACACGAAGTAAAGAAAATGGATGCTTCCGATGCCTGGGCGATCACCACAGGATTGTATTACATCGAACCTGCCAACTGATAAAGGTATATACGGAATATGCAAGAACTTGAATTTTATATGGATAAAGCTCTTTTTCTTGCCCGCCGCGGGTTGGGGACGACTTCTCCCAATCCTATGGTGGGGGCGGTGATTGTAAAAGACGGCATCATTCTCGGAAACGGATGGCATGTGCGTGCCGGGGAAGGACATGCCGAGGTCAATGCTTTTGCCGATGCCGCAAAAAAAGGAAATGATGTGAATGGGGCGGATATATTCGTTACATTGGAACCCTGTTCCACCAGGGGGCGTACTCCGGCGTGTACGGATGCGATCCTTGCCTCCGGCGTGAAGAAGGTAGTCATCGGCTGTCTTGATCCCAATCCGAAACATGCGGGAAGAGCTGTCAGGATTCTGGAGGATGCAGGGATCGAAGTTGTTTCCGGAGTATTGGAAAAAGAGTGTCTTTGCCTCAATGAAGCCTTTTTTCACTGGATCACCACCGGCAAACCGTTTGTACTGCTGAAAATCGCCCAGACTCTTGACGGAAAGATCGCCTGTTATAACGGAGTATCTCAATGGATCACAGGGAAAGAGGCGAGAAACAGAGTGATGGACTTGCGGATGTGGGCGGATTGCGTTATGACCGGCGGAACGACTTTCCGGGTGGACAAACCCCGTTTTACTGTACGGGATGACAACGGAACGGTCTTGAAAATCCCCCGCAGGATCGTTGTGACCAATGATGTGGAAAATATGAAAAAATCCTGTCCGGAAGGGGAAAATTGGGAATTTGTCTCTCTGAAAAATGCTGAAGCGTGGGAAAAATTCCTTCTGGAACTGGGATCTGAAAATGTGACATCCATTCTTCTGGAGTGCGGCGGAACTCTTGCCGCTTCCGCATTGAATGCAAAAGCGGTAAATAAAGTGGAATTTCACATCGCTCCGAAAATCCTGGGCGGTGAAAAAAGTATTCTTTCTGTTGCCGGATCTTCTCCGGAAAGTCTGGAAAAGGCATGGCTGCTGGAAGATGTAAAATATACACAGTACGGAAAAGATCTTGCTTTTTCCGGTCTGGTAAAATATAAGTAAGGAAGAGAGTATGTTTACAGGATTGGTTCAGTGTACCGGTGAATTCACAGGTAAAAATATGACAGGGAAAGCGGGAAAACTTTTTATCCGTTCCCATAAAATTTTTCACGATTTGAAACTGGGGGAAAGTATTGCTGTAAACGGTACCTGTCTTACTCTGGAAAGTTTTTCCGGAAACTTTCTTTCCTTCCATGTGCTGAAAGAGACCTTTGACAAAACCGATCTGGGGGAACTTGTTTCCGGAAATACAGTCAATCTGGAACGGGCGCTTGCCGCCGGGGACAGGCTGGGCGGTCATATCGTTTCCGGACATGTGGACGGGACTGGAAAAATCCTTTCTCTGGGAAAAGAGGGAGATGATACAGTTCTTGAGATCACTGCTCCGGAGGAGATCCTTATGTATATTGTCCCGAAAGGGAGCATTGCTGTGGACGGGATCTCCCTTACCGTGGCGTCTGTAAAGGAAAATTCCTTTACCATCTGCATCATTCCCACCACCTGGAGAGAAACGAATCTCCGTTTCCGCAAAACCGGGGAGAATGTCAATCTGGAAACCGATATGCTTGGAAAATATGTATATAGTTTTCTTGCCCGGACAGGAGTTGTGAAAGAGAATGGGCAAACATCTTCCGTGACAATGGAATCTCTTGCAAATGCAGGATTCTTCTGAAAAAACTGCAGGAGCGGTCGTGAGGAATAAAAAAATGAAAAACAGGCAGACAGTATCATGGGGAAGTCTTCTTTCTTTCTGTTCATCTGATCCGGGAAGAAACGGGGAAAATAAAACCGTACAGGAGGAATATGGTGCAAAAGGGTATTTCGGTTTCAGCGCACTTTCTTCCGGTCTTCCTGTTTCTTCTATTGTGGAGATCGCGGATCAGGAAGGGTTTTCTGCAATAGAATTATCCCACGATCAACTGGAGAATCTTTCTGTAATGCAGAGAAAACGGATCCTGGAGTATTTTCCGGTGATCGTTGCCGGTTCCTTTGTGTCCGGTTCTTTTGCATCCGGTATTCTATCCTGTCCTCCGGAGATGCTGGATACATTTGCCGCAGAACTGGAGAATTTATTTCGTAAATTTGCTTTTTTGAATATCCGGTAT
>JAFVRL010000390.1 GCA_017504325.1 Lentisphaeria bacterium
AAACTTTTCCATTTACCGCCATCACTGGCGCAAGAGAACAGCATCCCAGACAGGCTACGACACAAAGAGAAAATACTCCGTCAGGAGTGGTTTCCCCGTCTTTGATCCCCAGTTCCGCAGAGATCCATTCCTGAATGAGGGGCGCTCCCTTGATGTGACAGGCAGTCCCGTCACAGATATTGATCTCATATTTTCCCGGTTTATTGCGTTTGAACTGGGCATAAAAGGTCAACACCCCTTCCACATCCGCTGCGGACAGGGAAAAATGTTCCGCGGCGGCACGGATTCCTTCATCGGAAACATATCCTTCCCGGTTCTGGATCATCTGAAGAGCCTTGATGAGTTCATTACGGGAACTGCCAAGTTCTTCAAGATAAGAAAAGTTTTTATCCATTTTTTTATTCCTTTCATGGATTTGATTACGATTTTTTATTATAATATACATTCAAAACCGGATTTTTTCAACCGGAACTTCCAATTTTATCCACCATTCTTTCTGATTTTCCAAATAAGGAAAAAACTCTCTCCTTTTTTCTGTAAATCAACTGAAAAATCACTTGAAAAATCGGTTTTTACCGTTATAGTTTTATTTTGTGTAAAACAATCACGGAGCAGAAAAAACTGAGTGAAAATATTATCCGGGAGATCCGGGAAGTAAAGTTATGGAAAGATCCTTCTTTACCCTCTTCTCTCTCCTGCCGTTTACGGAACGATGGAAAAAAACGCCCGGTGATCCTTGTGATCCCCGGCGGCGGTTACGGATTTGTATGTATCAATGAAGAAGGCTATCCCATTGCGGCAAAATTCGATGAGATGGGATTCCAGACCTTTGTCCTCACTTACCGTGTCACCCGTTACCCTGAACCGCAGCTGGATGCCTTGAGAGCCATCCGTCTTATCCGCAGTCATGCACAAGAGTGGGGGGCGGATCCCGACCACATTGCCGTATGCGGATTTTCCGCAGGCGGACACCTTGCCGGATGCTGCGGAACGCTTTTTCATGATCTTGACGCAAAAGACGGCGATGAAGGGGATTCTTTCTCCCAGCGGCCGGATGCCATGATCTTATCCTATCCGGTCATCACTTTCCGGAAAACCCAGTATATCGCCACAGGCAAAAGACTTCTGAAAGAGGATTTTGATGAAAAACGGGATGAATGGTCACTGGAGAACCGGATTCTCCCTGATACTCCCCCGGCGTATATATGGGCAACAGCCACCGACCAGCTTGTCCCTTATGAAAACTCGGTACTTTTTGCACAAGGTATGTGGGAAAAGGGCAATAAATGTGAATTGCATGTTTTCCCGGACGGACCTCATGGAATGGCAACAGGTTACGAAAGAAGAGATTTGAAACTGTGGATGGAACAGGCAAAAGAATTTCTGAAAGTATCCGCCACCTTCCCCGTTGAAGGGGGTGAAAAAGGAAGAACCGTCATCCTGACATTTGACGATGCCCCCAAAAATCACCTTACCACCGTTGCCCCCCTTCTGAAAGAATATGGATTCGGAGCCACCTTTTTCCCCACCTTTTTCACAGAAGAATGGAGAAAGGAAAATGGTCAGCATCTCCTTGCACCGGAGGAGATAAAGGAAATAAGCGATATGGGCTTTGAGATCGGCAATCACTCTTTCTCCCACTTGAACATGCAGGAACTTTCTGCGGAAGAAGCGGATAAAGAGATCGGAAAATTAAATGATCTTCTTGCATCCGTCCATATTCCCCGTCCTGTAAGTTTTGCCTATCCGGGAGGTCCCTGTGCGGAAAACTTGCGTCCGGTACTGGAAAAATACGGTCTGAAATTAGCCCGTACAGGAACAAGACACCCTCATATCTGTGCAGAAACGATGTGGGAGAACTTCCGGACAGATCTTATGAAAATTCCGGGAACCCCCATTGTGGAACATCTCAACGGAAAACTCAATTTTTATGAGACTCTGGGACAATGCAGTAAGGATAATGCCGCTGTATTTGTTTTCCACGGCATACCGGAAAAAGTCCACCCCCATTGCAATGTAACAGAAAAAACATTCCGCTATATGCTGGATTATCTTAAAGAAAATAATTACACAGTTCTTTCCATGAAAGACTATGCCATACAGAAAAATTTGATTTGACGAGGAGAAAAAAAATGGGAAAAATACTTGACCCCAATCCGGATTTTTATGAGATCAGAAAAGAATATCCGGTGGAATTCAGGAAAACCTCTTACGGTTACTTTGCCGGATTTGAAAAAGCAGCTTTCGGCAATATCGAAATAGAGATCGACGCAGAGGAAGAGGAGGAGGCACTCCTTCTTATCGGGGAAATGTATGACCCCTTCTATAAAAGGATCCACCGCCGTCCGCTGAAAAATGTCCGCAATATGGAAATAAAATTCAAAGTGGAAAAAGGGAAAAAGACCTATATTCCGGAGATCCCCTCCTGGACAGGTCTTCTCAAATCCCCCACAGGAAAAGAGATCGCCCCCTTCCGTTATGCGGAATTGACCACCAAAGGGAAAGTTACTTCCTGCGGCATTGCCAGAAACAGTGTATTCGGCAGGATCAATAAGGAAGATTCCTTTTTCCGCTGTTCCAATGCCATGCTGGAAAAAGTCTGGGATTTCTGTCACTATTCCATGCGGGCGACCACCCTTTTCGGCTCCTTCATCGACGGAGAACGGGAAAGACTTCCCTATGAGGCGGATTCATTCCTTACAGCATTAAGTTATTATGCCATCTGCCCCAATCCGGATCTGGCACTGCGCACAATAGATTACCTTATGGAAAATCCCACCTGGCCCACAGAATATATTATGCTTATGCCTGTACTGGTAAAAGATTATCTCCTTTACACCGGCGATACGGAAGCCGTGAAAAAGTGGTATCCTATGCTGAAGGAGAAACTTCTCATCCCCTTTACCTTTGAAGGTGTACTTATTGATATGCGCCGCGCCCATGACACATGGACAGACGAAGAGATCATGGAAATGACCCATCTCTCTAAACACTGCGCCCACTGGATGCGGGATATTGTGGACTGGCCGCCGGATGAACGGGATCATTATGATTTCGGTGATCTTGTTGCTCCGCCGGATCTGCGTCACATCAAAGGAAATATCACCAATGGCTATGCCCCGCCCAACTTTGCCCCCAACGCCATTCAGGCAGCCGCCAATGATGCCTATGCTTTCCTTGCAGAATTTCTGGGATATTCCGGAGAAGCAAAACTCCATAGAGAGAGGGCGGAAAAGATCCGGCAGGAATTGCGGAAAACCATGCACAACCCCCATCCGGAACAGGGATCAAGAAAGTTGTTTGTGGACAGACCCGGCTCTTATCACACCTCCTGCATGACCGATGCTCTCTCCCTTTGGGCAAATGTTGCCGAAGAAGAGAACAGGGGAATCATTGCAGACCGCCTTGCCAACCGGGGCATGAGATGCAGTGTCTATGGTGCCTATTATCTTCTGGACAGTCTTTTTGCCAGTAAATTACCGGCGGAAGCCTTGAAACTTATGGCAGATACCACCGGCTACCGTTCCTGGAGTGCAATGCTTCTTCAGGGTGCAACCATCACCAAGGAAGCATGGGACGATCTGAAAGAAGGTCTGGACTGGAACCACTCCTGGGCAACCATCCCCCTGCATACGATCCCGGCAGGACTCTTCGGTGTCAAGCCCACCTCTCCCGGTTTTGCCACCTTTACAGTAAATCCCCAGATAGCGTTTCTGGAACACGCCTCCATAAAAATCCCCACAGTAAAAGGTGCTGTAGAAATACAGATAAGACGCCTTGACGGGGAAGAAGCGGAAATGGTTCTTCAAGTGCCTGCAGGAACCGTTGCAGAAGTTACTTTCGGGGAAACCCGTCTGAAAGCGGAAGCCGGAACACACCTTGTAAAAGGGAATCTGCCGCTGGAATAAAAAAAAAACTTGCATTTACCGTTTTTTATGGTATAGTAAGAACGATTTTCCAACATTAACAATAAAAAAAGGAAACAAAACATGAAAAAAACATTTTTTACCGCAGCAATCTTTGCCGCAGTCCTGCTGACAGCTTCCATGCTCTCCGCCCAGACCAAAAAGGTCCCCATTCTCTGGAAGGCAAAAACGGATGCGCCCGCAAAATTCCAGATCGTTGCCTTCGGTTATCTCAATGACAAAGATGATGTGATCTTTGCCTATCAGATCAAAGATCTTGCTGAACTTATGAAACTGGATTCCCACCTTTCCCAGTATTTCAACGCAGACAACGATGTAAACACCGGCAGATTCCCCAAAAGTCAGGGTGTTGACCTTCAGATCAACGGCAGGATCAGAGATAAAGCCAGCTTCGGTCCCATCAAATGGGATGCCTCCAATAAAGCAACCGCTCTTTCCGCCATGAAAGGGGAAAAAGCCTTTGTGCAGAATGGCGATGTGATTTTTTACATCATTTCCAAAGGTGTTCTGGGCGACATCAAATTTACCCCCCAGTTCAAGATCAACGCCGGCTACTATATCAAAGGGATGAAAAAGGCTCCTGCCGCCATTCCCGGCTACCATCTGGTGGATGTAAACAAAACTTTCGGCGAATTTGAAATGCCCGAACCCAAATAAAAAGAAAAGTTGATTTTCTGAATTTCCGGGAGTGTTGCAAAACACTCCCTTTTTTTGTCCGGTATATCCGGAGGTAATTTCAAAAGTCCTCAAAAATCTGAAAGCGCATCTGCTTTGATTTGCAAAAGGAGCATTTTCGGCTGTTACCGCAGAGGGTAGCAGCCTCAAATTACCTTTCACAACTCTTTGCAGCTGCATCTTTGATTTTTTTTGAATGACTTTTGAAATTACCTCTCCGGTCTTAATAATTCTTTTTCCCGTAAAATCTTCTTTTGCTTATAGAGGAAAAATTCTTTTTTTCCGGAGAAAGATTTAAAGTGAGCGGTCCTTTACATCCGTTTACAAGAAAACGGGTCCCCTTATCAGTGAGAGCAAGACAGGGATAACGGCTGTCTCCGGCAGTCTGTAAAAACCCTTCCTCTTCCAGCGCATTGATATAGGAAAGTACACCATTTTGTTTGAGAGAGGCAAGAATACCGAAACAGGGATTGCGGGTATATCCGGCATTGACAAGATCCGCAGAGCGTTTTCCGGCAAGGATCTGACTGATCCTGCCTCTTCCCAGTCTGCCGCGGAATGCTTTGACTGCAAGAAGAATGACATGACAGCTGTCCAGTTCATCCTGCGTAAGAAGTTTTCTGCTGGAGGTATCTGCATGTTCCTTTGCACAATGATCACAGCACCCGCATTTCCATGGTGAATCCTCTCCGAAATAAGCTATAAGATGTGCCTGACGGCAGGAGCGGCAGGTGGCATAGGAGATCATATCATCCAGACGGTTTGTTTCCTGTTCATATTTCTGTCTGTAAGGGGTGAAATCGATTTCCGGATGCGCCTCTTCCGGTCTTAAAAGTTCAATGGTGCGCCCACGGAATGGAAGAGTGTATTGCAGACACTCCCCCTGCAGCGCATGAAGAACTCTTTTGATTTGTTCCACAGAAAGAGAAACCGTGGAAGAAAGTTCCGCAAAAGAGTATTTATTTTCCAGCAATGCCCGTTTGCCGTATTTCTTCAGAAAACGGCTGACAAAACGGCTTCTCTGGGTATTTTCTGCGGCATTATTTTCAGCAAGGATCGTTGGATCTCCGGTAAGACGCAATGTAACGACAGGATCACTTTCATAGGAGCGTCCGATGTAATCATTCTGCTCCAGTATGGAAAGTGCAGCGGAGACAAGTCCGTCATTTTTCATATCCGGGATCTTTTCTTTGATTTCGCTGTGTGTAAGCTGGATCAGGGGGGAAGATGTTTTTTTGTATTCGGCACGCAGCACCCCGTAAACCTTATGCACCATACTTTCAGAGGGGTTGTTCATATCAATGAGAAATTCCTGGGTGTAACGGTCCGCATAACTGAAAAAGAGAACACACTCCGCTTTTTCCCCGTCCCGTCCGGCGCGCCCTGCCTCCTGATAGTATGCTTCAATGGAGCCGGGAATATTATAGTGGATCACCTGCCGGACATCGGGACGGTCGATCCCCATGCCGAAAGCATTGGTTGCGGCAAGAACAGGGGCCTCTTCATTCATAAACCGCTCCTGGGCAAGAGTGCGTTCCGCATCACTCATGCCGCCATGATAGGCAATACAATCAAACTCCTCTTTCAACTGTTCCACCGCTTTTCTTGTGGATGTATAAATAATGGTCGGCTGCTTTTTTTTCAGCAGACGGGCAAGGTGCAGATTCTTATCTGCCGCACCGGAGACCTCTTTCACGGAAAAGGCAAGATTGGGTCTTTGAAAACCTGCTACATATAAGTGCATATCATTTCTGCCGAGTTGGGAAAGGATATCCTCCCGGACGACCTTTGTGGCAGTAGCCGTAAAAGCGCAAACCTGGGGGATGTTATATTCTTTCAAGACTTCCCCCAGCCTCAAATAAGAGGGCCGGAAATCATGTCCCCATTGACTGATACAATGCGCTTCATCCACAATGAGAGTCTCCGGCACATGGGAAGAAAGAAAGGAACGGAAAGAAGGAGTCTGGAATCTTTCCGGAGCCACATAAAGCAGCTTTATACCGCCGGATGCAGTATGCCGCAGGATCTCAAACTGCTCCTGCATGGGAACAGTCGTATTGATAAAAGCAGCGGGGATCCCTTTTTCCCGCAGAGAATCCACCTGATCCTTCATAAGAGAGATCAAAGGCGATACAATGATCCCGTAAGTATCCTTCATAAGAAGAGGAAGCTGGTAACACAGGGACTTGCCTGCACCGGTGGGCATGACTACACAAAGATCCTGCCCGGAAACAATGGAAGAAACGATCTCTTCCTGATGGTCCAGAAAAGATGTGAAATGAAAGTATTTTTCAAGAGTCTGACGGATTTTTGTTTTCATAACAGATAATATAGCACCGAAAATAAAAATATAAAGAGTTTTTTTCATATTTTTTCGGTATAGAGGATGCAAAAAAGGCAAACCGGTAGTAAATTACCATATCATGAAATCATAAAACCGGCAGAAAGGATATTATCAATATGAAACAAGCGGCAGAATTGTTCCTTGCATGGAAATATTTTAAACCGAAACGCAGTGCTGTTTCCGTCATCACTCTTATCTCCGTCATCGGAGTGGCACTTGGAGTAGCAGTTCTTATCGTGGTACTGGCTGTAATGACCGGTTTTTCCGATAAGATGCGGGAAAAACTTCTGGACACAACTTCCCACGCCCAGATCAGACCCGTCTATAATCCGATGGCGATCAATAATGTGGAAGAGATCTGTTCCATCGTGAAAGATGCCGGAGGGACGGCTTTACCGGTTACGATCTCTGCTGTATTGCTTCAGCCGCGGACAGGATTTGTCCCTAAAGTAATGATCGGACTGGATCCCGCAAAAAAACTGGATTCCTTTAAACTTTCCGAAGTCATCGAACAGGGAAAATTCTCCCTGAAACATGGAGAAGTGATCATAAGTTATGTCGTGGCGCGCCAGCTTGGTCTTACCATAGGCGATAAACTGCTCATCCACTCTTATGCCAATCTTTCAAAACTTGTAAAAAAAGATAAAAACGGGAATCTCGCCCTTGCAAAAGATGCCCAGCTTTATCTGCCCACTGAATTTACAGTTTCCGGCATATCCAATTTCGGAAAATATGATTTTGACAGGGACTTCATCTTTATAAACATTGACGATGCCAATGAACTTCTGAATCTGGACTGGGGACTTGCCACCGGTATTTATGTCTGGACAAAAGATCCATTCCGGATGAATCCTTTTATGGAAAAAGTCACGGAAGGTCTGAAAGCAAAAGCTCCTCTCTGCCGCATAGACTCCTGGCAGCAGCTCAACAAAAGACTGCTGGATGTATTGCAGGTGGAGAAAAGTATGCAGTTCTTCCTTCTCATCTTTATCGTGCTTGTTGCGGCATTCAGTATCACCAATACCCTTATCACCACAGTCATCCAGAAAACAAAAGAGATCGGTCTTTTAAAGGCGACAGGAGCCACTTCCGGCACCATCTGCCGCATCTTCATCCTTCAGGGATTTTTTGTAGGTTTCCTGGGAACTGCGGCCGGGATCATCCTGGGTGCGCTGGTGGTGAAATACCGTATGGTGATCCTTCAGACCTTGAGAGTTGTAACAGGTCAGGAGATTTTCCCGAAAGAATTTTATGTATTCAATGAACTGCCTGCCCATATCATCGTTTCGGATCTTGTCCTTATCGCGGTCATATCCGTATTACTCTGTACTCTGGGAGCGGTGATCCCGGCGATCAGAGCGGCAAGACTTGACCCGGCAAAAGCTCTGCGTTACGAATAAAAGGAGAACTGCAAATGGAAGAAAATACCAATATGGAAATGCGTACGGAAAATACCATGTTTGTAACTGCAGAAAACATAAGTAAAAGTTTTCAGTTGAGTTCCCGGAAGATCCAGGTACTCAAAGATGTGAGTTTTTCCCTGCCCGCCGGGGAATGGACTGCCCTCTGCGGTGCCTCCGGAAGCGGAAAAACAACTTTGCTTGACCTTCTGGGAGGATTATCCAGACCGGACACAGGAAAAGTCTGGATCAATGGAACGGATCTTGCGGCTCTTTCCTCCGGTTCCGCAGTAAATTTCCGCAGAAAAAATATAGGGTTTGTCTTTCAATCCTATCACATGCTTCCGGAACTGACCATTTGTGAAAATGTAATGCTGCCGGCTCTGCTGGACGGGCAAAACAGAAAAGATGTAAAAGACAGATCTCTTGCCCTTCTGGAAAGAATGGGGCTCGCCCACAGATTCCATCACCGCCCCAATGAACTTTCCGGCGGGGAACAGCAGCGTGCCGCCATTGCAAGAAGTCTCATCAATTCCCCTTCCCTCATCCTTGCGGATGAACCCACCGGCAATCTGGATTCTGTGACAGGCAGAGGAATTCTGCAACTCTTTCAGGAGATCCATCAGGAAGGCGTGACCATTGTCATGGTGACCCACGATCATTTTGTGGCATCTCTGGCTGACCGGATCATTGAATTGAAAGAC
>JAFVRL010000038.1 GCA_017504325.1 Lentisphaeria bacterium
AGCGTCCTCTTCATCAGCAACATTCAGGGAACTGCCTGCCGCCATCTCATGGCCGCCGCCGCCCAGACTTCTCGCGATCCGTCCCACAGATATTTCCGGATACTTGGAACGCAGAGAAACCTTGAATCCGCTTTTTTCCTTCCGCAATACAGCACAAGCCTTCACGCTGTCCAGTTGCCGGATACAGTCAATGAGCTGTTCCGTATTCCGCAGATCCACAGCATACTTTTCCAGTAATGCAGGTGCAAGATACACATAGGCAAAACTGCCGCCGGCACTTTTCTTCAGGTGATTGCACAAAAGATCACTTTCCAAAAGAGCAAGATTTTCCGGCTTGGCATTGTAACACTTCTGTATGATCAGACTGCGGTCGGCTCCTGTTTCCACAAGTTCTGCGGCAGCACGCAGAGTAGAGGGGGCTGTATTATCATAACGGAAACAGCCGCAATCAGTAATGATTCCCAGAAGCAGAAATGTTGCCGCCTGCGGAGAAATTGTAAATGCTGCCTTTTTTGCAAGATCAAACAATACTTCACAACATGCGGCAGCCTTACTGTCAAAATAATTCCAATCTCCAAACCGGGTATTGTCCGGATGGTGATCTATATTCATGGAAGGAAGAGGCAATTCCCCTTCCCGGAGGAAATCAATACCGGCACGCTTCTGATTGGAACAATCCAGAAAAATCAGCCGGGAAAAATTTTTCACTTCCTCCGGTGCGATCCCTTTACGATAAGGAATGGTAAGGAAGGATTTATACATATCAGGAACTTCCTCCGGAAAAACAGCTTCCGCCTTACATCCGTTTTCATTGAGAATACTGTATAATGCACAAAGCGAACCGATAGAGTCTCCGTCTGGTCTTTCATGGGCAAGAAGAAGGATACGCTCATCTTTCTGAATATTCTTCAGAATATCCGCAATCCCCGCCGGAGTGGAAAAAGTATGTTTTTCTTTCATACCTCACTCCCTGCCGGATCCGTTATTTCCTTTGTTTTCCTCATCTCTTTCCAGTTCCTGAAGCAGAGCAAGCACATGATCGCCTTCCACGATATTAAGGTCATGCTCAAAACGGATGACCGGAGTATATTTGAGTGTTACATGTCTGGCGATATTGCTCTGCACAAGAGGTCTGAGCTTCATCAGACGGGGCAACACTTTCCGGTAATTTTCCTCCGGATCTTTTCCGCCTAAAATACTGATAAACACCACAGCAGAACGCAAATTGGTGGAGAGAATGACTTTTGTCACCGATACAATAAAATTGGATTCATTGATGCCGTTTTTTTCCAAAACATCCGCGATCTCTCTTTTAAGGATCTCATTTACTCTGGTAAGGCGGTCAGGTTTTATTGGCATAGATATATCCTTTCCTTGAGAAGAGCCGGAACTGCCCTGAAGATCAAGAACACCATCCCGGCAATAAAAAAAAATTCCGGTAACACGGCAGACGCATAATTTCCATACATCTGCCGTTTCTGCACAAAGATCAAAGTGTCTGTTTCTTGAGTTCGATCTCGTAGAACTGGATCACGTCACCCTCTTCAAAGTCAAGGAAGTTATCCAGTTTGATACCGCATTCCATACCTTCACGCACTTCCTTCACATCATCCTGGAAACGGCGCAGGGAACGCACTTCCCCATTGAAGATAAGTACATTATTACGGAACACTCTGGATTTGCTCCCCACTTTCACGATACCTTTTTCCACTTTACAGCCACATACTTTCGGACCTTTGGAAAGGGCAAAGATTTTGAGGATACGCGCTGTTCCCAAATCTTTTTCACGCTTTTCAGGTTCCAGTTTACCTGCCATGGCATCTTTGATATCTTCCAGCAATTCATAAATGATACTGTAAAGACGGATCTCCACATTTTCCCGTTTGGCAAGTTCGTTCACCCCGGGATTCACCCGCACATGGAACCCGACCACGATCGCTCCGGATGAGGCGGCAAGAAGGACATCGTTTTCCGTAATGGCACCAATACCGGAGTGAAGGGTCTCCACGGTGATTTTGTCAGAGGGCAGTTTCTTCAGAGACTCCACGATGGCCTCCGTTGATCCGCATACATCCCCTTTCACAACAACTTTCAGACTGGGTTTGGCAGCTCCCTCCGAATCCGCAAACAATGCCTCCAGACTGCTGCCCATACTGCCGGCTCTGCCTGCAAGGGTTTCCACTCTCTTATTGGCACTGCGCTGTTCCGCAAGGGCTTTTGCCTCTTTTTCACTGCGGCAGACTTCCAGTTTGCATCCGGCTTCAGGAATACCGCTCAAACCGACGATCTTTATAGGCATACTTGCAGTCGCCTGTTTAAGACGGGCTCCGGTATGGTCAATAATATTTTTGATCTTACCATAGAACTCTCCGCAGATCACGGGATCGCCCAGACGAACCGTACCATTTTCCACGATCACATTTGCAGTAGGACCGCATCCGGCTTCCAGCTGGGATTCCAGCACAAAAGCAGTTCCGGGACGCTTGGGATTGGTCTTGAGTTCCAGCATTTCCGCTTCAAGAAGGATACGCTCCAGAAGATCCTCGATCCCGGCTCCGGTCCTGGCGGAAACTTTCACCACCCCGATATTTCCACCCCAGTCTTCAGGGGTAAGTCCGTTCTGCTGCATGTGCAGATATACTTTATCCGGATTGGCATCCGGCAGGTCGATCTTATTGATGGCAATAATGATGGGTACTTCTGCAGCTCTCGCATGGTTCAATGCCTCGATCGTCTGGGGCATGAAACCGTCATCCGCAGCAACCACAAGCACAACGATATCCGTCACATTGGCACCGCGCAAACGCATGGCGGTAAACGCTTCGTGACCGGGTGTATCCACAAAGGCAATGGACTTTTTGCCGCATTTGGCAATGGAAGCACCGATATTCTGGGTGATACCGCCGGCTTCTCCCGCGGCAACTTTCGTCTTGCGGATCGCATCCTGCAGAGAGGTTTTACCGTGGTCAACATGTCCCATAAAGGTCACGATAGGCTGACGGGCAACAAGATCTTTTTCATCATCAACAAATTCCCGGAGAACGGAAAGTTCCTTTTCAGCTTCCTCTTCTTTGTGTTCTGCAAGATCCCGTTTATCAATGGCAAGGACCTTACCGAATTCAGAAGCGACTTTTGAAGCTGTATCATTATCAATGGTCTGATTGATGCTTGCAAGCACATTCATCATCATAAGTTTGGTGATGATGGCATTGGGTTTCTCTGACAAAGCATCCGCAAGGGCCTTCACCGTTACAGGAGATTTGATGTGCACCTCATCCCCCGAATTGCCGGAAGCAGAACCGGATTCTTCTCTTATTTCTGCATTTCCGCCTTTACCGCCTTTCTTTCCATTGTCCTTACCGCCCTTTTTCCGGGAGGCCATCAATTCATCAAAATGAGAAGTGACAAGTTCCACCAGGTCGGCGGGGATCACACTGGAGGCACTGGAGGCATCAAATCCCTGTTCAGTCATCTCACGGATGATCTCTTTTACAGAGACTCCGTATTTATCTGCAAGTGTTTTGACTTTTACGCTTTTTGTTCCCATGTATTCCTTTCCGCAATTTAAAAGCGCGATTCCCGGCATAAACTCCGGGAGTTGCGGGATCTTATTGCCTGCGCCCTGCGGAGCGCAATTCTTATTTCTGTCTGCCTTTTCCCGTCACCGGCTGCTGCCGGTGACAGTATCAACATTATAACAATGCCTTACGGCATCATCATTCACCTTTTGCACCCTGATTTCTGGCTTTGGAGATCGCAACAAGTGCAGTATCATCCAATCCTTTCAGCGCGGCGATATCATTCATATCCGCTGCGCAAATACCGTCAAGAGTGAGATAACCATTGTTCACCAGTACGGCTGCTGCTTCAGTAGAAATACCCACAGAAGCGGCAAGACTGGCAATGACCTGTTTTTTCTTTTCTTCAAAGGTTTCACGCTGTTCCGCATCATCAATGATGAATTTGATCGCCCATCCCACCAGTTTCTGGGCAAGACGCACATTCTGCGCTTTTTTGCCGAAAGCAAGCCGGGAATTTTCATTTTTAAGATGGATGAAAAGTGTATGGGTATCTTCATCGATCTCGATCTCTTCCAGCGGGGCAGGATGCAATGCATTGGTCACAAACGCGGCAATATCCTCTTCATACCGGATGATGTCCACATGTTCATTGCCAAGTTCTCCGGTGATATTGCGTACCCGGATCCCTCTCATCCCCACACATGCCCCCACAGGATCCACTCTGGGATCGTTGCTCTTTACTGCGATCTTTGTCCTGCTTCCCGCATCACGGGAAATAGAGACGATCTCCACGATACCATCATGGATCTCAGAGATCTCACGCTCAAAAAGTCTTTTCACAAAATAGGGATTGGAACGGGAAAGAATAAGACTGGGTCCGGATGTGGTCGTGTCCACTTTCACAAGAAGAGCATTGAGCCTTTCACCAATGGCGTACT
>JAFVRL010000391.1 GCA_017504325.1 Lentisphaeria bacterium
AATCTTTACCATATATTCCTCCTCTTAATGCGTCGCAAAGTTATCACACAATAGAGACTTGTAAAGTTTCTTTTGTCAAAATCTTTTAATTTTGTTTGTTATTTCCTTCCTTTCCCGTATATTATTATAAAGGAGGGGCAAATGGACTGTTACGGAAAGCGTTTCAAAAAAACAGAACAATGTAAAACCTGTGAGCTGGCAGAATACTGTAAAGATGCCGGGGATCCCCCTTTGATCTCTCACATCAACGCAGACAATCTCCCCTTGCAGGCACAAAAAACAGAAGAAGAAATAAAAGAAGAACCCCTTATCTATACGGTATCCCAAATGGTGGAGATTATCCGGATGCTCATAGAATTGGAAGATCCACGGATCCGGACAATCCTCAAATTGAAACTTGCCAACCCCGATATATCCCTTTCAGAAATCGGAGAGAAGTATGGAGTTTCCAAACAAGCAATAGACAAAGACATCAAACTTGCCATTGCTTTTTGCCCGGCATTGGAAGTTGTTCTCTGTAACCGTCCCTTATATAACAGATGGCGTTCTTATACAGCCCCCACCAATCCCAATGCCATTTCCCGTAAAAAATCTTCAAATGATGATCCATGGCATGAACAGTTGACGTTCTCTTTCTGATTATCAAGGAAAGGCTCTCTCTTTATTATGACAGGCAGAAAAAGTAAATATCATACCCACATCCTCCCAAATATGGATCTCATTGAAGGTTGGTGTAAAGAAGGAATCTCCCAAGAAGCCATTGCCAGAAAACTCGGCATTGCCATTTCCACTTTCCAATCCTATAAAGTAAAGTTTCCGGAATTTGCGGAGGCTTTAAAAAAAGGAAAGGATCTTGCCGATATTGAAGTAACCAATGCCCTTTTCCGTTCTGCCGTGGGTTATGAGGTGGAAGAAGAGCATACGGAATATATCGAAGGCAGCAAGTCCGGCAAAGCCGGAATGATGCCCAATGCTTCCAATCATCACAATAAAAAAGTAACGACTGTAAAGAAAAAGATCCCGGGTAATGTTACTGCCCAGATTTTTTGGCTGAAAAACCGCAGACCCGATTTGTGGCAGGATCGCAAAGAACTTGATGCCCATATATCAGAATCCCTTGAACTGGAAAAATTCCGTGCCACCCTTGACAGCATGACTCCGGAAGAAAAGATGGAAATGCTTAAAAAAATGGATATTGACGGAAAGGCATAAGGATGTTTTCAAACCTCAAGCGGGATCTCCTCCTTGCATCTCTTGCAAAAGATTCCCTTCTTAACTTCATGCTGTTCCTGCATCCTTCCTATATCGTAGGCAGACATACCAGAGCCATTACAGAAAGACTGACTTCTGCTTTACAGGATCTTAAAAAAGGGAAAAGTACTTATCTCATACTGACCGTTCCTTTCCGGCACGGCAAAAGCGATATTGTTTCCCGTCACTTTCCCCCATGGTGTTTCGGTCATAATCCGGATCTGGAAATCCTCCTTGCCACTTACGGACAGGATCTCTCTTCCGCCATGAGCAGAGATGCAAGGGGAATAATCCGCCATCCGGATTATGCAAAGATCTTTCCATCTGTCCGGATCAGTGCAGAATCTTCCAGCACAGCAGTCTGGGGAATAGCAGGGCACAAAGGGAAGTTTCAAGCCGTGGGTATCGGGGGCGGCTCCACCGGCAAAGGGGCAGACATTCTCATTATCGACGACTACCTGAAAGGGAGAAGCGAAGCAGAATCGGAAACCGTAAGGAAAACACAATGGGATGACTTTACCGGGAACCTTATGACCCGTCTTGCCCCCTCTCATATCGTCGTTATCCTTGCCACCCCATGGCATGTAGATGATCTTATCGGCAGGATCAAAGACCGTATGAACCCTTTATCCTCTTTACACGATCCGGACTTTCCCGCTTTTGAGATCCTTTCTTTTCCGGCAAAGGCAGAGGACGGATCTTTCCTTTTTCCTGAAAGGTTCTCCCCTCAATGGTACCGGACACAATTTGCAACGCTGGGATCCTATCAAGCTTCTGCACTTCTGCAATGTGAACCATCTCCCAGAGGGGGCAATCTTTTCAAAGTGGAAAATATCAAGATCGTGGACTCTGTTCCTGACAATATCCGGTATTGCCGGTTCTGGGACCTTGCCTCCACAGAAAAAGAGCGCACCAAAGATGATCCGGACTATACTGCCGGGGCTTTGGTCGGAGCCTGCCTGCGTGATAAAGAATGGCATATATACATTAAAGATGTAAAATATATCCGGGCAGAAGCTCCGGCCAGAAATAAACTCATAGAACAGACGGCAAAAGCAGACGGTATGGCTGTCCGTATCGGAGTGGAAAGCGTGGCAGGATATAAAGACACCTATGCAATCCTGCGTTCCATTATTCAAAACCGGGTCATAAACAAGATCAACGCTACAAAAGACAAAGTTATCCGCTGTTCTGAACTGGAAGCACCGGCAGAAGCCGGACACCTCTATTTCCTCCGGGGAGAATGGAACAATCATGTTCTTTCAGAAATGGCGGCCTTTCCCTCCGGGAAACATGACGACTGTGTGGATGCCATTGCCGGCGGCTTTGCAATGGCAAGGAAAATCAACGGTCCCAGCCGTATTCTGTAATTGACGGTCACCCCTCTTGAAAAAAGGAGGGATGATGCCCAATTACGATAAACTCTTTACCAGACGCAGTAAATTCTATTCCGCAAATATCCACATCTGGAAAAAAATCTATGCTGCATACTGCGGAGGAAGTAAATATATCAAAACTGCCCTGATACCCCATGTTGCGGAAAACAAACTGGAATTTTCGGAACGGGCAAACAGAGCCATATATCTGAATATCCCCAGAAAGATAACTGACATGGTAACAGAATACCTTTTCCGGAGCGAACCGGACAGAACCAATGCAAGAAAGGATATATCATTGGATTTTGACCGTAACGGAATGAGTGTGAATCTGCTTATGCAGCAAGCCCAGATCATCAATTTTCTTTTCGGTATAGCCTGGATCCTTGTTGACTATCCGCAGGTAAGCGGCAGAATAGACCTTGAAGGGAAACAGAAAGGCAGGATCAGACCATTTGCCAGAGTTCTTCTTCCCCACAATGTCAAAGACTGGGCTTTCGGTAATGATGGTAAATTACTGTGGGTTCTTATTGAGGAACATTTTGAGAAAAAAGATGATCCCTTTGCTGATCCGGTGGACGGAATACGCATCCGGCTGTGGACAAGGACAGACTGGCAACTTTTTGAAAAAGTCAATTCAGAAATAAAACTTATTGCCAAAGGAATTCACAATCTGGGGGAAGTTCCTGTCATACGCTGGGTCAACCCAAACGGATATAAATTGTGCAATACACATTTCTTTGAAGATATTGTCCGGATCTCGGATGCCATACTCAATGAGATCTCTGAAGCGCAGATGAATACGATCAAACAGATGTTTGGCCTTCTTGTAGTTTCCCAGACCTTTGCCGAATGCGGCGGAGCCCCCATGGTCAATACGGAAATCCGGGATGGAGAAACCGCAGAACAGGCGGCAATCCGGCAGGAGCGGGAAAAAGAAACATACCGGTTCACTCTTTCCCGGATGAGTTCTATCTTTGAATCTGCCGAGGAAAAGGGGCTGACAAGATATATTTCCCCCTCCGGGACGGAAACAGCTTCTATCATCTCTTTTATTCAATTTCTGCAAAACGCCCTCAATGATGTTTTGAGAATGGCACTTCAATCCAATTCAAAAACCGCCCAGACCGCAGAAAGTAAAGCATGGGACAATCACAATGCCCAACAGTTTTTTGCAGAACGGGCGGCACGGCTGGAAGAAATAGAAAAACGGATCTGGGAATTGATGCACCAGTGGGATACTTCTGTAAGTGTTCCCCAGATTTCCTATGCAAAAGAGTTTTCCATCTCTGATCTCTCTACCATGGTAAACTGCCTTATGGATCTTTCTTCCTTTGATGTATCAGAAGAGTTCAGTAGAGAAGTTTGCTCCAAAGCCCTTATGCTTCTGGATAAACTTGACCGCATCCCACAGGAAAGGTACAAACTTATTGAAGACGGGATCCGGAATAAAAAATTTGATCTTATTCCGCAAATGAAGATCAATGTTGACGGCTCTATCAATAGTAAATCCGCTATAAAATCAACAGAACAAACGGGGAAAGAAAATGAAACTGAATGAAATTCTGAAAAAAATCGCCAAAGGGGAAGAACTTACCGACAGCGAAAAAGAGTTCCTGAATAAATATGAGGAGCCTGCCGACAAATCGGAAGAAATTGCCAATCTGAAAGACCAGCTTGCCGCCATGACCACCGAAAGGGATAATCTGAAAACCATAGCGGATGAGGAAGAAAATAAAAACCTTTCCGATGTGCAGAAATTGCAGAAAGATATTGCCAATCTGCAGGATCAGGTAAAAAATCTGACCACAGAACGGGATTCCCTTAAACAGACTGCCGCGGAAAATGCCTTCCGTCACGGTATCGAGGAATTGGCAAGAAAACACAAGTGTAACGATGTGGAGTATCTTCTCTTCAAAGCCCAGGGGGCAAAACTGGATCTTTCCAAAGATGCAAAGGTCTCCGAATTTATGGAAAGTTTCAAAAAAGATTCCCCGAAATTCTTTGATGCAGATGTGAATAATGGTGGAGGCGGCACTCCCCCTGATGCAGAAGGAGGCAATGATAATAACAGTCAATCAAGAATTGACGAACTGCTTAAAAAAGACTCCCTTTCAGAAAAGGAAGTGGCAGAAGTAATCAAATTGCATGATGAATTGAATAATCAGGCATAAACCTAACAAAAGGAGGATATAATGAGTTTTGAATTTGGCTTTTTCCATGAGTTCAGCGATCCTGTAACAAAAGGTGATCCCATTATTGCGGCCGTAGCAAAGGTGATCACTCCCGGCATTTATGAAGGTGCCTTTTTCCAGAGCATGAACCCTATGAGTGTACCGCTCACCCAGAAAACTTTTGAGATCTACACCAGAAGCAAGACCGTACGGGACGGGGCAACCGGCTCCGCACAGTGGTCTGACAATGCAGTCAGCAATCTTTCTGTGACTGCTACCGCGGCAAAAGGGCTGACCATTGGCCATGTCCTGAAAATCGGTGATGAAGTGGTCAATGTCAAGGCAGTAAACAGAAGTGCCAATACCATTGATGTATATGGCAGAAGTGCCGGTGGTACAACCGCTGCCGTTCACGGTGCCGGAACACCTTTCAAAGTGATCGGTTTTGCCGGAGCGGATGAGGACCTGAAAAATGTGGAAAGTATTTCCGAAACCAGCGGTAAATACACCAATTACGTGCAGACTTTCTTTGAAACCATCAACTGGATGAAACATGGAGAACTGCTCCGCAAAGGACTCACCGATTCCCAGGCAAAGACCACATTGCTCAAAGAAGCGGAGATCCGGTTTGCCCGGCTTCTTTCCATTGCTTCTGTTCTCGGTGTGAAACAGGAAGCTGTGGACGGTACCAACCGGTATATGTCTGCCGGCCTTCTTGCACAGCTTGCTGATACCGCAGGCGGGAAACGGGCACCCTATTCCTACAATGCAAACGGTCCTCTTTCCGATGAAGTTATGCGGGCATCCATCAAAGAAGTCCTCGATAATGGCGGGATCGTGGATACCATCTGGGTATCTCCCACAAACAAAGGTTTTCTCAATAACCTCTGTTCTGCTGTGTATGATCCGGATGTGGCTCCCGGCAATAAAAACCATGTGGCAGGAGGCATTTATGCCAATGCCTATGACTATGAAGGACTGATTATCCCCATTAAAGTGGATAATGCGATCCCCGACAGCACTATTGCCATTGTCAACTCCGCCGACATCAAAAAAGGCTGGCTGGAAGGTGACGGCATGGTTCTGAAAGATGAGCCTACTCTTTCCTCCCGGGAAAACCGGAAATCTCTTCAGGGCTCCTGCGGCTTTGAAGTGGATACTGTAGGGGTCAATCATACCTACATTCATGGCATTACAGGCGGTCCCGCAGAAAAGGTGAAGAAGATCGTCATTCAGGGTGTTGGCGAAAACGTGAAACTCCCCACAGTACAGCAGATCACTGTCAATGCGGATGCCGATGTTCCTGCCGCCAATGCCTCCAACTTCGGTATGAGAGTTGAGATCGGTACCGGTTGGACTTCCGGAACAAAGATCGGAACAGCAGAAACCGGAGAGATCTATGCTTCCAACGGCGTAAGCTGGATCAAACAGTAAGCATAAGGCTTCCACCATACGCCCACCACAGCACCCGGCAGAGATCACATCAAAGCCGGGCTTTTTATGAAAGAAAACAATATGGAATACATCATTATCGCACAAAGCGGATATATACCGGAATTGAAAATCAGTGTAAGGAAAGATCAGCATTTCAAGATCGGACACCCGTTTGCAAAAGCACTTCTCCCGTATTCGACAACTCCTCACCTGCTTTCCGATCTTACCACCGGAACAGCCGGCACCTTACCTCAGCAGACAGAACCGGAGCAATCAGGCGGACAGCCATTGACCCGTAAGGAAGAAGAGGAATTGCGGAAAATGGCAAAAGAAGCCGGATTCAAACAATGGAAAAACATGAAAATTGAAAACATAATAAAAAAACTGGAGGATCTTAACAATGAATAATAAAGAAATCATTTCCGGAGTCAATACTTTTCTTGCCAATCATCTGGATGCAGAATACTGGACAAAAAAAACAGATCAGGAAAAAAGCAATCTTATAAATATGGCAAAGTTTGACATCTGTGCCGCTGTTCCTTTCCTGAATGTGGATACACTTGAAGATCCGGAGAGTGCCTCTTCCCGCCCCTGCAAGGCAGACTTTTTTCTGGCTGCAATCGCAGAGCAATCTCTGTATCTTTCCCGCACCCATGCCGAAAGAAGCACCGGAAGAGTGGTGCAATCCCAAAGTATTGGCAATCTTTCCCAGACTTATCAATACCTTGCCGGTGACGGGGAATTGTGTGCAAGGGCAAACTCTTTTGTTAAGAAACTGCGGAACAGCCTCCCCAGGATCCTGAATTTTCAGAGAGGATAAAACAAGATGCCCAATCCCATCCGGAAAAAACTTTCCTCCCATGCCGCCAAAGGGTATTCCCGGATCACAGCAGCTGAAGCAGACCTGAAGGAAATCTATCTGCGTGCCAGAGATTATGTGGAAAGGCAGCTTGCCACCTTTCTGCAACAGAAAAATGCTTCTTTTACCGGTCCCCGCCTTGTTTCTCTTTTTGATGATATTTCTGCTTATTTTTCCGACTTTGAACAGGAATATTGCGAAAGGTATGAAGAAGCACTTTCCTACATGGCAAAACAGAATTATGCTGTTGCTCTCCATGATATGGGACTGGAAGAAAATATCGTCGGCAGTATGGATAAAGCCCTGTTTGAAAACATGAAAGCAGATGCCTTTACCCATATTGCCGGAGCAACAAAGAGGATGCAGACGGATGTGATTTCCAATCTGCGGAAAATGTCCGCAAAGGTCATGCGGGAAGCCGCTCTCACCGGTATGACCAGAAGTGAAGTTTCCCGGAAACTTGCCTTTGAAAATGGCTATGGAACGGGATCACTCTTTCAGCAGCCGGGAAAAAAGGGAAGTGATTTCCAATTTATAGATGCTGCCGGTAAGAAATGGAAAACTGACGCATATTTCAACATGCTGGGGCGTACTCTTCTCCACAATAACGCCAGAGAGTGTTATCTTGCCGGCTGTGCCAAAGCAGGCAGCGATATTGTAACAATTTCCATTTCCGGGGATCCCTGTGAAGTTTGTGCCAAATATGAAAACACCCTTCTTTCCATTTCCGGCAGAACCAAATGCCTTGTCACTCTGGAACAGGCGATGGCGGAAGGCTTATTCCATCCCAACTGCACCCACCGGATGGTGGCTGTCCCGGAAGTTGTAGCAAAAGAATACTATACCGAAAACGGGGAGGAAAAAGCAGAAAAGGATGTGGCATGGGAAAAAGAACTGGAAGCACAGGAACAAACGGAGAAAAAACGATCAGGAACGGAAAGCCATGAAGAACATATAAAACGCCGGAAAGAACAGGAACAAAGGGCATTAAATAATCGTGTAGTAAAATGGGAAGATTCTATGATAAAACAAGGCGTTCCAGAAGAAGTCAGGACAGACTTTATATATATTTATCGAAAATATTATAAAGCAGGAAAACCGCCTATTTTTGTTTGGGAAAAAGCAAAATATCGAAATTTCAGACAAACAAATACTTCTTTTATG
>JAFVRL010000392.1 GCA_017504325.1 Lentisphaeria bacterium
CTCTCGAAGATCACGGCGTAATGAAATGAAGACGGACAACAGAGAAAAAATGCTCAAGCCGGGTAAATTCCAGATTTGAGCATTTTCAAGTTTTGTTTAAGAGATACTGTTATGCCAGCATGCCGCTGTCTTTATCTTCAAAGATCTTTTCAGAAGCGGCATCGGCAAATGCTCCGTCGATCGCGGTGCTTGTTTCGCCGAATTTGAGCGTGATGTCTTCTGCAGCAATGCCGCTTACTTTTACGCTGTTGGCGCCGTCGGTGTAGGTCAAAGTTGATGCGTTCCAGTTGCTTTCAGAACCACTTTCAAACCACAAAGTTACTGTGCCTCCGGCAAGCTGTTCAACGGTATCAGTACCGAAGTTACCGCCGAAAGAGAAGATATCATCTCCGCCGCCGCCGTGCATCGTGTCGTTGCCAACGCCACCAACGATCCAGTCGTTGTCACTGCCGCCGACAATGCGGTCATTACCCGCGTCGCCGAAGAGGTCGTTATCGCCGCCAGTCGCCCAGATGACATCATTGCCAAGTCCGCCGTAAACGGTCACGCCGTCACCACTGTAAGCAAACTTCTGACTGGTCATATCAACGATATCGTCACCGGCTCCAGCGCGGATCTCATCGATCCGGGAAATACGAGCGGCATCCTTGCCGAAAGAGGTATAAATATCTTCTACAAAGAGAGCGTCACCATTGGAATCATCGGTCAAGACAAGGATATTGGCATCATCTGAACCGCTGAACACGTCCGCGATCTTGTTTTTTCCGGTAAGCAGCACCTGTTCTTTTGTTCCAGTCCAGCCATTGCTGATACCGATGTGTTGTGCGGCATAATTTGCATCCCACTTCCCGTTGGCATTGGCGAAAAAGAGATCCATATCGCCGTCGGCATCGGAGATAAGGTTTTGCGGAGCTGCAGTGTTGTCGGAAACAATATTTTCCCCGTTGACAAACTCGCCGTCACCTTTGACCCGCCACTGATAAGTTCCTGCAGGCAATCCGAAGGTATCAACGGCATTGCTTTCTGTTTCGATCTGCAAGGAATTGGCAAAACTGTTTGAGGAATATTCCGCAATGAAATCATTTCCGGAAATATTTTCCCAGCTTACGCCATTGTCATTTCCGGTCAGGACCGGGGCTGTTGAACCGATCGTCAATGTGAGATCGCCGTCAAGTTGATCAAGAGAATAAGTCACATCATTATAAACAAGATCATCTCCATTGACAGTGATTGAACCATAATTGGTTGTGCCGTCGCCGATGGAAAGCGTTCCGGTAAATGCACTTGCCCCTTGAGCGAGCTTGTAAGTACCCTCTGCCTGATCGGCAGAAACGGTAATTGTATATCGGGGAGTACCTTCAATCAATGAGATATCGTTAACACGATACCCGTCTGTTATTATTCGACCTGTAACGGAAAAATCTATAATTGCTTTGTCGGAATAGGCAGAAACGATGGCATTTTCTGCGATTTGCAAAGTGCCGCGGTGCATACCCGCGTAAAGTGTCATTTCTCCGCCGGCAAGGATTGTTGTATCTGAGAGTTGTGCATCAAAAACTCTGACATCCCCTCCATTTTGGATCGTTGTTTTATGCGCCGATCCACCATCAACATTTGTCCAGTCATTCACGGTTGCATTGGTGATTACAAGATCATCCAACGTACCGGAAAATGTTGAAGTATTTGACAGACAGAAACCGTTGATATATCCCCCCTCATATATTTTCGCGTTTGTTAAACTTGCTGCAGACTGTATGATGAGCTTGCCGCCGCAGAGAACCTCTATATCGCTTCCGACTGCGCCGCTGGACAGTACCGTAGATGCTCCGGAATGTATGCTTGTATTGCTGAGTTTACCCCCATCGTGAATCGATACTTTACCGGAAATGATTTGTGTGTTTTTTACTGTTTGACTACTGTAAATATCGGCATAGTCCGTATTGACGAATGTATCACTTATGACCAGTTGTCCGGAATATTCCTTTTGGGTATTCTGGGTAAAACCGTTAATTGTGCCTCCTTCCAGTACAGTCAATCCGGAAAGCGTGACTCCGTCTTTTACTTTGAGACTTGCTCCGGATTCAACCAGAATATTGGAGGCGCTGTGCCCGGACAGCAGAAAGCTGCTTCCATTTTTATTGACACAGCCATTATGGATGTTAAGGGTATCTTGGTAAATGTTATCCTGCTGCAATGTGATGCCATTGATAATGGCACCGGTTTTTGCTGTAATGTTTGCAACTCTTCCTCCGGATTCTACGCGCAATTTTCCGCCCTGTTCCACAATGGAATCACTGAGTTCTTCAAATAAATAAACCGTGGCTCCGGATAAAACACGTACTTTTGCCATCGCTTCTTCAATGAAATTTTGCCCTTTCAAATCTGTAAAGGATGGCTCTGATGAGTTGACTTGCAGCTGTATGGTTGCAGAATTATTATTGTCGTCGGATTCAGGGACAACATTACTGCCATCAGCCACGATTTTAATCGTGTGAGGTCCGACAGTCAGTGTGCCAGCTGAACAGGTATATGTTTTCATTTCAAGATCGCCAGGGCGCAGTCTGCCGATTTCAATTTCTCCAATTTTAATAGAACCATCATATAGATATACAACAGAGGGCTCTGCTGTTTCGTTTCCGATATTTTCCACCCGGAACGTAAAAGTTGTATTTTCCTTTTCCGTGACAGATACAGCACTTGCAGTAAGATCTTTTATAAGCAGATCCGGCTGTTTTATTTCGGGGCTCCCCACAGTCTGCCATGTAATACTGGTTTCATCAGCCGGAACGGCAATCGTCCATGTGTCTCCGGCATTGATTTCATCTATATGAACTGGGGCTCCATTTCCGATGGAAAGAGTGATGTCGGAAAGTACGCTGCCAGTTGTATTGGTGAGAAAAATTTGGTCATAACCTGCGTATAAACCAGAAAGTCTCCGGAAAGCAAGATTTTTTTCAGTTCGTACAGGATTGGTATCTTTCACCTGATTCCATGCGTAATTATTATCTGCGCAAATACCATATTCTCCGGCCCGGATCTCCTTCAGCTGTCCGAGAACGGGAACATACAGTTTATCGTTATAAGAAGCCTGCAGTAAAAAGATCTCATCAATAGATGCAGTACCGGAAATTACCTTGGAATAACTGACTGTATTCAACTGATTGTTTGCTATTGTTTCTTTTGAGCCGTTTGAAATATAAGTTACGGCACCATTTTCAGTCGAGTTTTCATTATTACCGCTGAACGCACAAACATTTCCGTCATCAGCTAAAATCAGGGATGCTGCCAGTTTTATCATTCCAGGTGCACCATTTCCGCCGGTTCCGCCGTTCCCGCCTTTTCCGCCATCTCCGCCATCTCCGCCGGTTCCGCCACCTCCGCCGCTATAGCCATAATTTCCATAAGATGGGCTGAGATTCACTGTTGCACTGTAACCGCTTTTACCAGCGGTTCCCTGAGCCCCGGAATTGCCATTCGAGCCATATTTACCTTCTGAACCTGCTTGTCCGCTTGTACCGGAAATGTCAATGGTACTGTTTTCATCCAAGAGCAAAACACCTTTAGCAGAAAGAATGATGATACCACCGCCATCACCGCCATCTCCACCATCTCCGCCGGCTCCGCTTGTGCCACCTCTTCCGCCTTCACCACCGTTTCCACCAACTCCGCCATCACCTGCTGCAGTCCCGGGTCGTGCATTGCTGTTGTTCAGAGAAGCTCCTCCCCCTCCGCCGCCGCCCTGACCGCCGGCTCCTCCTCCGCCGCTGGCACCACTTCCGCCGCCCCCTCCTCCGCCGCCAGCAGCCCCGCCTGCGAGATCCAAACTGTTTACGATTGCATCAAAAGCATTTTTCCCGTCTGCACCCTTAGCCCCTGTTGCACCATTGTTTCCATTATCTCCGTCGTCACCTGTTGCGCCAATGTTGCCAGAAGCTCCGCTACCGCCTTTGCCATCTCCGGAAAGCCAACTGTTCCATCCCCAGGAAATTTGATTCCCGTAACCTCCATTACCGCCGGTTCCGCCACTTCCGCCATTTCCGCCTGTAGCAGTCGTTTGTCCGATAATTCCATAGGCATTTCCCGCAGCATTACCTTTGGTTCCTGTTTTGCTTGAGCCATTACCGCCTCTATAACCATTTGATCCATCTCCACCTGCAGTTGCATTGCCTCCGTCCAGTCCCCAGTACGAGTTTGCTTTACGTTCACCAGAACCGCCATAACCGCCCTGACCGCCGTCACCTCCATATCCGCCAGTTGTAGACGATGCCCCGGCTCCTCCGGCGCCACCGAATGCACATCCGCACGCTCCGGAAACATCAAGTTTGGTAGAGATAACCATATCGGTTGCAGAATTTAATGCCAGAGGAAGTGTCCCGTTGATGGACACTTTTAAATCTTCCCCCAATTCGATGTAATTGAAATCAAAAGTGGCAACATCGTTTATTATTTTCCCCATCGCAATTATTTTCTCATTTACTTCAATGTAGGGAGAATGGGAACAGTTTATTACCATTTCGCCATTCAGAACTATCAAATCCTTCTCCGTATTAACCGAGGCATAGATGGAGTCGTAATAGGCTTTTGCATTCAAGTCTGAAGATAAGTTTGTAACGGTTGCCGTTTTTGTATCGTATCGTTTTCCATTGATCATCCAATGTGAAAATACATAGTCGTCCCGTTGTTCCGTGATGGTAAAAGTAACAGAAGAGCTTTCGTAATAAATCGTTCCCGCAGGTGATGAGACAGTATCGGTTCCTGTTACCGTACAAAAATCGTCCATATCAGAAAGATTGGAGTCTACTGTTACATTAAATTCTTTCAATTTGTAATAATTGCCGATAACGTCCAAATCGGCTGAAAGATCCGATATCGTTACCGAAACCTGTTCAAATTTTTTCCCATTGATTTGCCAGTCGACGAAACGATATCCCTGACGGTATCCAGAGTTGAAAGTGACTGAAGAACATTCATAAAACAATGGTGATGTGCCGGTTGTATTAACATCGGTTCCCACAAAAGTTAACAGGTCTGTAAGGTTTGCATAGTTTGCGTTACAAGTAACGGTATACTGCTCCATTGGACGAAATGTCGCAGCCACGTTTATATCTCGTGCGACACTTCTTAATATAGCATTGCTGCTCAAATGATTACCTTCCAATACAAAATCAACGCCATCTGTCGTCAGTTGCTGAAGGAGATAATGTGTACTCGGCTTGATCGATAATGTTACTTGTGCTCCTTTAAAACAGGTTCCTCCTCCGGAAAGGGTCCCGTTTCCGATCGTACTGGTCGTTACGTCAATGCATTCTGTTTTTCCGGATTGTACCGTGCTGCGGTTTCCGGTTTTATCCAGCGCAGTGACGGAATATGAATAGACGCCGGGGGTGACATTGTTCAAAAGTAAAGAACGATTCGGGGTGGTGTATACAGCGCCATTGAAGTTGATCTCATAATGCGAAACACTGGCATTATCCGTCGCCGCATTCCAGGATAACGTTATATTATTCCCGGTTGATGCATAGGAAATATTGCTGGTAAACACCGGTGCTTCAGTGTCGGTCAATGTAGTAAATTCTTTGGTTACAGAGTAATTGCTTTTGTTGTTGTATTCATCTTCTGCTGCAACTTGATAAAAGTAATTGACACCCGGCATCAAATTGGTCAAGTTGATTTGTTTGTTTTTACTTTTTTGGGACCCTGTACATTTTTTTCCATTTGCATCATAATACCAATAATCCACATAATATTGTATAACTTCAGACTCTGCATCGCTTGCACTGATTGTTATTGTTGCTGTTTCATAAAATATATTAGCTGCAGAAAAACTTTTAATGTCAGGTGGGAGTTTATCCATATCCTTGTACGTAACATCTAAATTGAAGGTGAATTCAAGACCGCCGTTATGGCAAGTGTTCATCCAACTTTTAAAAGAATTGGTATGATTTGTTGTAATAAACAAACTGTAACTGCCTTCTTTTGTAAGCGTGATTTTGAAATCTTCACCATCTCCGCGATGAGCACTTTCACCTCCCACACTGATAACAAGACACGGCGAAACATACTTCCCAAAGGTATAATCACCCCATTCGCCCTGTCTGAATTGGTTGGCCGTAATTTTTATGTAATTGATAATAATAGTAACGTTTTGATTTTTTTTAACTTCTATTGATCTTCTAAAATTATAAATGTTACTGCTGCTTCCTTCAAATGAGAATCCAACCCTGTAGGCATAATCATTGAGAGTATTTGTGATACCGGAATGTTCCATTCCTTCGACAATATGCCCAACTTCGTGGTCAATTACGGAAATAATATGATCCGGATCGCTTGTGTGATCTGCTAAAACAAAAGCATTGTCATTTCTGATCTGATTGCCTTTGTCAATGGTTTCAGCAAGTCCGGCAAAGGAACCGTATTCTTCAAAATCGTCGGTCTGCCCGATGAATATGGTACTGTATTCTTGATCTTCGTCCGGTTTTTCAATGGTAAAAACAATATCTTCCAAATCATATTTTGTGGAAAGCTCGGATAAGATATACTGCTTTTGTTCCTCACTCATTCCGGAGTCTTCCACGTCAACATCGAGCGTTATATCCAAATCATCGTTCCGGTAAGTTGTCGATTCTCCATCAAAATCCAAATAGACGATTTGTGGTAATTCTATCTCCGGTACATACTGCACCCCACCATTTGCAATAATCTGCTGTTCCATAGGTTCCTCCAATGCTGAAAATATACATTAAGCAGTAATGTATCATACAATGCTTCGTATTGCAAGCTTTTTAATGATTTTTTTGATGGAAAATCAATAACAGGTCGGTTTTCCGCAGTTGTTTATGCGTACTGTGCAGAACGGAATAACTACCATCTGTTTTGAGGAAAGAGGTCGTCAAACGGCATTTATGCAGTTGATTTTTTCTCTGACAAGAGAGATTTGAACTCTTTGCTGTGAAGTCGAGGTGCTGAAACAAAAACTTACACCCCATTACGATTTCTCCGTCCGAGTCAGCCCTCTGATTCGGACTTTTTTATTTCTTGTGTAAACCCCCTTGTGTCAAAGGAATTTGCAACTTTTCTGCTTCTGCTGAATTTTCTCTGTGGAGAATGGGGAGAGGGCTGTTTGCTGACAAAATCCGCATAAAATCTCCCTAAATTCTCCGCCACAGGAGGTCACACGACCTCTGCCAGAGAAAGAAAAGCACTTGAAACACACTGCACCTTTATGTACTGTTACCCCCAAATGGAGCAAACAGCAGCATAAAATAATCATTCCTTATGCGAGAATGGTAATCCTCTGGTGAGCGAATGCGCTGATCCGCATAAAATCCCCCGGAATTCTTCACTCTCAAAAACAGAAGGCATAAGTTATTGCTAATGGGTAAAAAGATGCCGTAATGGAATATTGATAAAATATATCAATATTTCTGCAGATTTATCTGGTTGCAGAGTAAACTTTCCGGATGTACAGAAAGAAACATTGCAGAACCTGTTTATGTTTTGCAATGCTTCCGTTGCTTTTTAAGAGAGTTTTTTTTGCAGATTATTTTTTTCCGCCTGTAAGCCACAGAAGGGCACCGGGACCGCCGTCCCCCACACAGTACAGGGTAAAGGTATGAAAGGAGCCTTCTTTCAAATAGCAGGATAGTTTCATGACTCCTTCCCCGCCTTTTGCCTCTGTTTCCCCGCTTTTTTTTCCGTCAACATAAAGAACGCATTTACCCTTGAGTTTCGGGAATGTAAGGTAATATGGTGCAGAAAGTCCCCGGGGGAGTTTGATCCTTACACAATACCATGCCGCCCCTTTGTAGGAACGCAGAAATTTATACAACACAGGATCCGTTTCACTGCGGTAGGGATTGCTCCAGAAGAAATCTGTACGCAGAAAATTTCCTTTTTTCCATTCCGCATGATCCTTTTTATACCATTCTTCTCTGATCCCTTTATTTTCCGGGTCGGCTTTGAAATACCAGGCAATAGGCATTTTGACCCAGGGGAGGGGATAGTTCCGCAGAAAACCGGTAACTTCCGGCAAAGCGGTCACTCTGTAGGTGTTTTCGGTGGCAATGATCCCCATAAGATCCAATTCCATTTTATTTCTGTATTTTTGCCGGAAGGCGAGCAATTCCGAAGCTGCTTTATATTTTTCCTGATCTTTTTTCGTTATGGCGTGGAAAATAAGACGCATGTGTTTATTGGCAAGGATCGCTTCCTCCACAAGTGCCTTTGCATTTTTGTTCAGATCCTTTTTCAACGCCTTCTGTAAAAGAGCGTCTGTAATATCAAAATCACTTTCTTTATAGTAATCCTTCAAATTCCAGAGCAATCCCCGCAGGAAATTATGCACTCTGCCTGTCTTTACGATTTGACCGTAATTGGGGCCCAGATGTTTTTCCCAGACTTCCTGCCGCCAGTAACGGTAGAATTCCCCCATTTCGGGTGCTGCATTTCCATAGAGAAGCAGAAATTCCTTTTCGATCTCTTCAAAACTTTTTTCCGGTTCAAGAAAAGTTCTTGCCAAAGTATAGTCATGGAAGGCAGTTACCGCCCAGGAAGGCATGATATGATCGTAATCGACAGCATCCGCACCGTATTTATAAGCGGTCTGGAAGGCCGTATATGCCTGTTTTTCCATTCCCAGAAAAAGACCGCTTTTCATGGTATAATAGTGCAGATTCGGGCGTATGGCAAAGTGTTTCAGCCCGGCTTTCTGCCAACTGGAATAGAGTTTTTCCAGTTTATCTGTTTCCAGAGTAACGGGAACGATCCCGGCATAGATATTGCCCTTTATTTTTATATTCCGGGGGGCTTCCAGCCCGCTTTCGTAAGCATACAGGACTACCGGCGTATTATTCCCGCTCATCTCTGCTACTCTGTTGGCAAGAAAAACATAACGGTCTGTCACATGGGGCAGATAGGCAGGCAATTTCCCTTCGGGATCGTACCCGTCGATCTTTAAACACCTTTCACAGCGGCAGAATCCCTGGGGCATATCATTCATACATACATTGATCCTGCCCCTTTTCCCACGTTTTGTCCAATCGTGGATGACCTGCTCTGCCACACCTTTTTCCGTGGGGCAGATCTTGGTGAAACTTCTGTCTCTTTCGGAGAACTTTCCGGTATGATGCCGCTGTTCCGGCTCCCTTCTGCCGTATTTATTGACAGCAATATATTCCGGATGGGTTTTATGGAAACGGTCATACCACTTGGTGAATGCGTGACCGTAATTGGGATGCAAGCCCCCCATTCGATGACGGTTCCGCCACAAAGATTCCTCCTGCTCTTTTCTGTCATACTCTTCTTTCGTCAACTGGAAAAAGGAATAATTGGCAAGGGCGGGAGGAAGAGTTTTATTGTATCTGCCCTTCCGGAAACTTCTTCTGATCTGCCGGAAAACAAGTTTGGGTATATAGGTCTTTTCCCCGGTTTGGAATGAGATCTTTTCTGAAGGCGTATAAACGATCCCTTTTTCTCCGGGGCGTATCCATTTTACAGAAAGATCTTTCTGTAAAAACCAGTAGGCTGCCCCGCTTCTCCCTTCCAGAACGGTCTCTTTTTCCCCGGTCTTTACGATACACTTTCCTTTTTTCGCCTCCTCTGTATCTGTATGGACAAAACGGAATATATATTTTTCTTTATGATTTTTCCCTTCTTCTGAAAGCTCTTTTACTTCCACTTTATTCTTTCTTCCGGTGATAAGTTCAAAGTGGTAAGCAAGATCCTGTGCTTCATCCCATGTTTTTTTACCGGAAAGAATAAGGATATTTTCCGGGGAAAGAATGATCTCTTTTCCGGAAAGAATGAGAGTGAAAGAAAAAATACAGAGAAAAATAAAAAGTTTCCGCATAAAAGTTGTTCCTTATTTGAATTGAGGGAGATACGCTTTATGGGCGGCAAGCAGTTCGTCGGTAAGTTTTTCCGCTGCAAATTTGTTGGTCAGCATAGGGGAAACCATCATAGCTTCCACTACTTTATTTCTGTCCCCTGTCATTGCCGCTTCCACCGTAAGTTCCTGTTCCCTTACGATCGCCTCCATAAAGGGGCGGTAGGCAGCAGGGATCTCTCCGGCAAAATGGGGAATGATCCCCCCTTTGGATACGGTAGCCCATGTTTCCACGACCGCATCCATGGGAAGATTGCTGATCTGTCCTCTGTTGGGGATACTTGCAATGATCCTTCTTGCCTCTCCGGTACACAATCCCACAACCGCATCCGCAAGAGTTTCTCTGGAACGCTGTTTCATTTCCGGCAATTCCATGTTTTTCTCCAGTCTTTCTGCCAGTTCTTCTCTTCTCTCCTGTTTGCGTTTCGGGCGGTTGGGAAGAACGCCTTTCCTCCGGACATTGAGTTTATCCAGATACTCGGGAGAAGAGTTGAAGAAGGGGAAATTTTCACACATGTGCGGGGCTCCGGCGGCAGGAAAAGCACATTTTCCATACTGATCAAAAAGATGGAAATTGATGTAATAAGGATATTTTTCCGCTCCGGTCTTGTTGGCTTCCGCTTTCTTTACTTCATCATCCACGGTTCCGGAAAGCCGTTCTTCCTTGCAGGCATCTTCAAAGGCGATGTAAGAAGAGAGGGAAAGTTTTTCCATGGGATCTTTTATCCCTTTGCAGAAAAGATCTGTGAGAAGGGTAAAATGGTTCACCCCCATACAGGTACCATCCACATCGCTGAAATTTTCCAGATGGAAATATCTCTGCATAAAGCCCAGAATGGCAATATATTCATGGCAAAGTCCGCAGCATTTCACCATACCGGATCTATTTACGGCTCTGGTAAGCTGGGTAAGGGGATTGGTCACATGGAGCAGTGTCGCATCCGGACAGAGGCGTGTCATATCTTTTGCAATATCCAGAAAAACGGGAATATTTCTCAAAGATCTTGCGATCCCGCCGGGACCGACCGTATCACTTACGGTATGATAGACGCCGTATTTTTCCGGTATGGTATAATCAAGATGCATTGCCTCAAAACTTCCGGTGGAAATGGAAACGATGACGACATCGGCGTTATCCAGAGCTTCCTCTCTTGTTCCGGTACGGATCGACCATTTGCTGTCAAGCCGTTTATTGAGTTCCTTCAGATATTTTTCCGTGATGATCATACTGGATGGATCAATATCCACAAGTACGATCTCGGAACCCTGAAGAGATTTTTCCATAAACATATCGGAGGAAAGGCGGGGTGTCCACAATACACTTCCTCCGCCGATAAAGGCAATTTTGTAACTCATTTTCTTCCTTCTTTTTTATATATCAATACCAGCGTAAATTTTTACTGGAGGGGAAACGGACAAACCGGACATTTCCGGTGATAAAGGTTATATTGGATCCTCCGCCGTGAGTCATGGGAATGGGGCTTTGATAGAGATTGGACCGGTTATCATTCAAACTCATCTGCTTACAGGCATACTGGGAATCCCCCATCAATACGAGAGGACCTTTCTTTGCCTGCCCGGGAAGGGATGCTGCCGGAAGATTGTTGCCTCTGGAAAGACGGGTGGGACCGTAATGCCCTGTCTGATTCGGTTTGGAAATATCCAGTCCAATCCCTAAATAGTTCCAGCCATACCCCAGCCACATAAAGGCGGTTCCCCGGTGGGTGTCGGGATTGGATTTCGTTGAGGGACACGCCCAGGGGCCTTTCAATGTATTGCTTTTTCCGGTGGTATAAGGATAAAGATGCCCGAACCAGGAACGGTAAGCAAAAACATCCGGTTCTCCGGCAGGAACCTGCATGGCGGAATAGGGAATATAATCTTTATAATCCCCTGCGTACATGGTAACGCCGAGATAGATTTGTTTCTGATTGTTGATACATGCCACACCGTATGCTTTCTTCCTTGCATTGGATAGAGCCGGAAGAAGCATCCCCGCAAGAATAGCAATGATGGCAATAACAACAAGCAATTCGATAAGTGTAAACATTTTCTGCTGTTTTTTCATAACAAATCCTCCTATTTGATTTTTTTACTTTCCCACAAGGAAAGGCTGTCTTGCCAAACCAGTTGTACCTGTCTGGGAAATGATAATGGTTTGTTTTGCCTTATCCCATATAATGAAATCTGTTACATCTACTGTCATACTTGAAGGGCCGCCAACTTGTTTGGCCGCACTCTTACCATTGATGAATACTTCCGTATCATTGCCGGTTTTATGCAGGTAAAGAAAGATTTTTTTCCGGTCTTTCAATGCTGCGGGAGTATCAATGGCAGTAAGATACCATGCCTTGCCTTTGTAAGTATAGAGAAATTTCTTATTGGCTTCGGATGTCATATAGGGCTGATTGCGCAAAGTCCCTGCGGGGAGGTAGATGCGTTCCTTTGCGATCCTTTCCGGAGAGTAGGCAAAATATTTTTCCTTCATCCCTTTATCATCCGGATCTGCCTTGAACTTCCAGCTAAAAGGAAGCCGGATACGGGGAGAAGGATAATCTTTCAGGAATTTTGTTTCCGGATAAATATTTTCTTTTCTGATTCTTCTGCCGTTGATTGTCATTTCCTGCATGGCGCATCTGGCAAGGTCTATTCCATAATTTCTGCCGTGTTTTTCCCTGTACTGCATAAGATCGCAGGCTGCCTGGATCCTTGTCTGTTCATCCGGATGGGTAACAGACTTTACAAGCATCCTTCCATCCTCAAGGACATGCTGCAATTCTTGCAGTCTGATCCGTTCTGCTGCCGTAAGTTTTTTTGCTGCCGCCTTTTTCAAAAGTTCCCCGGTGATACGGAAATCTTCATCCTTATAGAATTTTCCCATATTGGCTTGGACGACTTCCCAATAAATCACGGAAGGATTTTTGGCTACGGCTTTTTCATAATCTTTTTTCAGACGGTTTTCCCATACATTCTTTTCCCAGTAACGGAAGAATTCCTTTACTTCCTCTTTTGCTTCCCCGAATGCGGAACAATATTCATCCTCCCACTTTTCATAGGGTGCATCCGGTTCAAGCATAAATTTACTGATGGTGTAATCTGTAAGTCCGTGAACAGTCCAGTTCACCATAAGGTGATCGAAATCTACTCCCATAAGACCGTTTTTGTAATAATACTGCAAGGTGGAGTGCATCTCCCTTGCGATCCCGTTAAACAAGATCCCTGTGCAGAAATAGTAGGGGAAATTCACCCGCAGCATCATGTGCTTCATCCCCATATTTCTCCAGGAGGAAACAAGTTTTTCCGTATAGGCTTTTCCGATCTGCCGGGGAACCATGGTGACCACCACCTGCGGATGCAGTCTGGTACGGGTGGGGGCTTCAAAGGATTGATTATAGGCATACATCCCCACAAGCGTTCCCGGACGGATCGCATTCACTTTTTCCGCTGTTTTATTGGCAAGGAAAGCATAACGGTCGGTGACTTTATTTATAATGAGCATCTTTTTGGTGTCTTCCACCGTAAGCCCGTCCAGAGCCAGACATTTTTCACAGCGGCAGTACCCGTGACCGTTATCATTCTGACAGACACTTACAGCAGGAAATTTATATTTTGACCAGTTTTTGATGACCTGATCCACCACCGCAGGATTGCTTGCACAGATCTTGACCTGCATCCTCATCTTTGCCGTAAAATTCTGCTTGTCAGGAGGGCGTCTTGTAAGATTGGTTTCCGGTTCTCTTTTGCCCCATTTATTGAGAGCAAAGTACTCCGGATTGGTCTTGGAATACAGATCCCACCACTTTGTGAAAGCGTGACCGTAAGCAGGAGCTTTTATGGTACTTGTTCCCAGCATCCGCATCCGGCAGAATCTCCATAAATATTCATCATCCACATATTTATTGTATTTTTCCA